>JBGCFJ010001041.1:0-4273 GCA_045106885.1 Saprospiraceae bacterium | reverse complement strand
CTATTGCTTAGGACCATTTATTTACGGTAGCTACTACTACTTGTTAATTCCAAAGAGGACCTTCATAATGCCCTGCTTCTGTTAAATTTTTGAGTGCCGCAACTACTGTCGGGCGATCTGCTTGATACGTCACGCCGTACCAAGCTCCATCTGTAGGAATTACAGATAATTTAATAATTTCATTACTAATCAATGGAATATAATATTCAACATATTGACCGCAAAAAGATTTCAATTTATTTTTTGTGGTGCCGAAGCTACGCTCCTTAAAGGAATTTTGGGTTAATTAATCCTACAGACGGGGTCAGAGCGCTGCTCTTTTAGTAAAAAATTGGTAGAGAACCAAACAAGGGAGTTGGCCTAAATTAGACTCAAAACATTGAGAAAAATGATTGAAATTTCAACAATTTCACCACTATGCAATATGTTTACGTAGATTTATTGGTAAAATACCTTGAAAAACTGATTCAAAATTCTCTAACTCCCTAGTTTGGCTCGTTACCAATAAATTAAGGAGCGTAGCTTCGAAACGGTCTGTAGGAATTGCTGAATGTCCATTTTTCCTTTAAGGAGCGTAGCTTCGACAGGATATAGCAATCTTTTTGCGGTCAATAAATGAGTCATTCTTTTGGCTTTTATACAGAACTCATTGCAAGTTGGATATACTCATGTCTCCTATTAAAATAATTCAAGAAAAACTAAAAGAAAAGCTCATTTCTATCGTATAATCATTCCTTTCCAAAAAAAATTAAAAAAGAGTTTAAAAATGACATGGAAAGGAGCATTATTTAAAAAAACACTTCTTATGTTTGCGACATGAAATTGAAAAACGATTTATTAATAAGAACAGCACTTGGCGAAAAGGTAGAACGACCACCTGTTTGGTTAATGCGTCAAGCGGGAAGAATTTTGCCACAGTATCGAGCATTACGTGGTAAATTAAGCGGTTTTAAAGAATTAGTGGAAACGCCACATTTGGCGGCAGAAGTTACTATTCAGCCCATCGACGAGTTAGAGGTAGATGCAGCTATTATCTTTTCAGACATTTTAGTTATTCCAGAAGCAATGGGATTAACTTATGAAATGGTTGAAAAAAAAGGGCCGCTATTTCCTAAAACAATTCAAAAGGCTGAAGATATTACAAACCTAAGAAGTGGGGGAGAAGCTGCGGCTGAGTTGCAATATGTATTTGATGCCATTGAAATTACGGTAAAAGAATTAGATGGCAGAGTTCCCTTGATTGGTTTTGCTGGAGCGCCATGGACTATTTTAGCTTATATGGTGGAAGGTTCTGGAAGTAAAACTTTTTCAAAGGCAAAGAAATTTCTATATCAAGAACCTGAATTAGCACATCAATTATTACAAAAAATTACAGCTACAACAATAGCCTATTTAAAATTAAAGGTAAAAAGCGGTGCTAATTTAATTCAAGTATTTGATTCGTGGGCAGGTATATTATCGCCTTTACAATTTAAGACTTTTGCTTTGCCTTATTTGAAGCAAATTGCAAGTGCCATTAATGAAGTGCCTGTAACTGTTTTTGCAAAAGGTGCGTGGTTTGCTTATCAAGATTTAGCAGAAGTTGATTGTAATGTGATTGGTATAGATTGGAATACGTCCCCTTTTTATGCCAAAGCTTTATTAAAAGATAAAATTTGTCAAGGAAATTTAGACCCTTGTCAGTTGTATGGACAAGCAGCAGATGTAAAAAGAGCTGCTTTAGAAATGGTCCAGAATTTTGGAGACAAACACATAGCCAATTTAGGCCATGGCGTTTATCCTGATACTCCTTTGGATAATGTACGAGTATTTGTAGATACGATAAAAGGTTATCATTACTAAAAAAGATAGGGTTTTCTCTTAGCGTTTTATGGCTAAAGAATAAGAAAGTGTTACCTCAGCGGTTAAATTTTTAGCGGATTTAAAGGGCGTACCAATAGTTTCTTCAAAAAGATTAATTAAGCCTGTATTCCCTCTAAATTCAAGTTGGAAAATACCAAAATTAGTTAACTGAGTAAGTCCAAGGCCAAGACAAAATCCAGTTTCTATTTCATTTACAATAACTTTGTTATAGTGACTTTTAAATTGTTCTTCACTGATATTTTTTATCGTTTCGCTGTTTGATGTTAAATAAGCTAAGTAGGGACCAACATTTATAAAAAATCTTAATTTCTTTTTACCAAAATTTAAATGTGTCATTAGTGGAAATTGGAGGTAATTCAAACGCCTTGAATAAGTTTGAGTAGATTCTACAATTTCATTCCAACCTGCTTGTAAATAATTCAATTCAAGCTGAATACCTAGATTTTTTTCTTGAATATGTTTAAATGTAATTCCAGCTAAATATCCATAGTTTAAGTTTTGTGCTATTGTAGGGGCAAAATTAACATTGGAAATATTAGGGCCCAATTTTAACCCAATACTTGTTTCTGGTTCAAATTCACCTTGAGCAAACCCAAGAAAAGTAATAGATTGAGCTAACAGCAATAACAAAAGTCTAATTCTCATTAATTTTTAGCGTTTGTTCGGTTCTTTATATCTTCTTCAATCACAATTCGAGCATAAATTTATTTAAATTAATAGTATTCTCCAAATTCAATTTTTTTCTTAGTCGATAACGAGCCACTTCCACACCACGAATAGAAATATTCATTAACGGAGCTATTTCTTTTGTAGATAAATTCATCTTCAAATAAGCACATAGTTTTTGGTCGTTCGCCGTTAATTGAGGGAATTTTTCTTGCACCTTTTGTAGGAAATCAATGTGTACTTGGTCAAAATGAAAAGCAAATTGATTCCATAAATCATCGACTTGGGTATTTTCTTTCAAAAGTCGATTGACTTTTCTTAATTCCTTTGACACAACAACATCCTTCGTATTTCTGGCTACCTTATTTAATCGTTCTTGTAATTGATGAATCAATTCACTCCGTTGTACTAAATGCATAGTAGAAATAGCCAATTCACTATTTTTATGGGCAATTTGTGCTTCCAATTGTTCATTTTTAAGAGAGATAATGGCTTGTTCACTTTGAGCAACTACTTTTTGATGTTCTATTTCTTTCTCTTTTTGAGTTGCTTCTAATGCTGCTCTCTCTACTTGAAATTTCCTTCTAGGAACCAGAATTAGTCCACTTAAAAAAACTAGCGTTAATAGCACATACATCGTAATAGCTTGGGGGGTGGCATACCAAGGGGAGTTGATGCTAAAAGAATAACTAGCTATTTCACTTTCTTCTTCATAAATAGATTTAGCTTTTACCAAGAAGCGATAATCGCTGGGCTTTAAATTAGTAAAATCTTTTTCTGTTTTAGTAGACCAAGTGGACCATTCGTCTTCATACCCTTCTAACTTTGTAGCATAGCAGGAAGCTTGTTTAGTCCTATAATCAGTTGCTACATAACTAAATCTTAAAGCATTATTTTCAGCAGATAAATTATTTACAAGCTCACTTTGTCTACTATTATATTGACCGTGAATTAATATACTGTCCGCACTGTTAATAGCTCTTACCTTTACAATATGTGCCATAAATCCAGCAGATTCGTTGACCAAATCTTTGGAAGGATTATAATGAATAAAGCCTTTTTCTGCGCCAATAAAAACATTATTATCATCATAAGGATAAATGAATTCAAATCCTCGAACTAGTTTGTCATTTAATTCTGGGTAAACTTTTTTGGTAAAAGATTTTGTGACCCCTCTATCATCAATAGATAAAATTCCCGTTTCTTCACTGGTAACAAACCAAATATTTCCTTTACTATCTTCAAAAAAACGATGGATACTTGTGGTTGGGCCTAATAAATTGGTAAGTTCTGGATAGGATTTGAATCGGTTAGATGCTTCATCGTACTTATAAATACCTGTCTCTCCTGTAAAAACAATAGCATCATTTATTTTAAAGACATGGTTTAAATTATTACTAGGCAATCCATCTATAGCACCATATAATTTTACTTTTATAGTGGATAAATCCGCCGCCAGTTCAACCTTATAAATCCCTCTATAAGGATGGGAAACCCAAATATTACCTGCTTGGTCTTGTTCTATGATTCGACAAGACTCCTTAAAGTTATCATATTTTTTAATGCGCTTCCAATCATTACCTTTTTTATGATATAAAACTAATCCTTCATAAGTTCCCATTAGATAATAATCGGGATGTTTAGTTAAAGGTATAATTTTCCAATTTCCAAGGGTTGTTGATATTTGTTTTAATTGCTGATTTTGTATTAAAAAGCCACCATCGTGATGCCCTAAAAAAAGTTC
>JBGCFJ010001040.1:0-2712 GCA_045106885.1 Saprospiraceae bacterium | reverse complement strand
CTATCCTTCTTTGCTTTTAAAGCTAGTTTCGTCCTAATAGAAATCAACTCTCTTTCCCTTTGGGCTATTCCTGCAAAGATGGATAAAGTAAGACTATCCGTATTCGGCAAATCGCAACTAATAAATAATTTGCCTAGCTTCTTTTTGATTTGGAAAATATGTTCAACGTCTCTCGATAGCCTATCAAGTTTTGCAACTATCAATGTATAACCATTTTTAAGACAATAGTTGATAGCTTGTTGTAATTGTGGTCTATTATCAATTGCTTTACCGCTTTCTGTTTCCGTAAATTCTTTTACAATAGTTGCTTTATCAATCTCGCTAAAGTGTTGTATAATAGCTTTTTGTGACTCCAAACCAAGACCGCTTTTCTTCTGTTTTTCGGTACTGACTCTATAATAGGCAATATAATTTTTCATAATTACAAATTTAATATTTAAAGCCGACACGTAACTAGAACCTCCGTTCTAGCTATGTTACTTCTTCCTTCAATTTTTATGAAAATATGAACCAAAAACTAAGCCGCTGGACTAATTTTCTGCAACCGAATAAAACCATTTGAGCTAGAAATTGCTTGAATATCGACCATTTCTGAAAAGTATTTTCTAACGATTTCTTAAAGCAGTTTTCTTTGAAGAAGTCTGTTAAGCTTTTTTGATTAAGTTAGTGATTTCTTTTAGTTGTTGAACAACTTCATTGGGCGGATTTTCTGAAAGCCCTAAAGCAATCATTTTTTCTGCTTCTTTATAATTTTTTGCTCGAAAAGCTAATGCAGCAGCACTTCTAATAAGGTAAGGCTTTGGTATAGAAAAATTGGCGAAAGGAGACATCATTAATGCTGCTTTTTTCTCAAATTGGTAGGCTTGTGCATAAAAAGTTTCAATTTTTTTGGCACTAGTTCCCTTTGTTTTACCAACTTCTGCTAAGTCCGCAAACTCCATCGCTTTTTTATGTAATGCTTGTATCTTATTCATACACAAGTAAAGTTAACAAATTTACCTAACATTACGAATTTCCCTAAAAAGAATAACTAACCTTCCCCCGAAAAAAGAAAGGCGACCCAGGCGTAAAATGTAATTCCTCCACCGCATTAGCCTCCTCAAACAACCGTGATTCCGTAGCAAATTGTGCTTCATTCCAATCCTGATTAAATAAGTTTTCTACGGCTAAACCAAAAGTGACTTTTTTGAACTGATAATTTAAATTAAGGTCAGTAATAAAATAACCTTCGGCGATGATGCTATTATCTTCGGTCGCAGGTCGGTCTTTGATAAAACGATAAGACAAACCACCACTAAAACCATTATCCAATTGTACCGATAAACCGCCTGTCATGGTTAATTCTGGGGCAAGTGGAATACGGTTTTCGCCTTTGGGGTCTTCTATAGACCTTGCGTAAGTATAATTAAAATCGGTATTATAAAACAGGTGTTTATGTAATTGCCAGCGGATGCCAACATCTACGCCTAATCGACGTGTTTTGCCACTAGGTTCTACAATGCCTTCGTCGCCGACATAGACAAATTCTTGTTGTAGGAATAGATACCAAAGGGCAGTATTGACCCATAATTTAGAAGTCGGTTTAAAGTTAGTACCGATATCTACTCCATAAGCACCAGGTAAAGTTTCTCTACCGTTTTGGGCGACAACGACTCTGGAATCATTGGAATGAAAACCTGTGCCAGATTTAAAGTAAAATTGCACCTCTTTTTTAGGGGTATAAACCACATTAAATTTAGGGCTTAAAAAGACATCATTTTCAGATAATTTACCCGTTTCATTTAAGAGGTCGTCAGTATAACCAAAGTTGAAATAATCCAATCTTAAGCCAGCGTTGAATAACCAATCGCCTGTAATAAATTCGGTGTTGGCAAAAGTAAAGGCATTGGTTTCATCGACCGCACCTTGGGCTAAAGCGGATAGGGTAGTGGTTCTATTTAAGGTTCTAAAAAGCCCTATATCATCTACATTATCATGTCGCAATCCACCGCCAATTTTGATGTTTACATCGACCGTTTCTAAACTTTTGGACTGCTGCCAAACACTTTCAAAACCAAATAAATTTCGGCTCTCTTTTTGCCGAATTTGGTCGCCATTTACGGGGTCATTGGAAAAAAAAGTGAAGTTGGAGAATAACTCAAAATGGTAATTAGAGTAATAAAGGTTATTTTTTATAAAAGATTGGTTGTCAAAGTTTTTAGTGTAGTTGATAGCAATATTTGTTCTGCCTGTAAAACCACCTTCTGTATCGTCAATGGCGCCAAATCGGGTAATTTGTCCACTATCAATCGCCCGTTGCGGGACTTGTCCAGAAGCATTCCATTGACTATCAAAAAAAGACCCTAAAAACGATAATTTATCATTATTGGGAAAATTGAGGATATATTTCCCCATTAAATTAAGTCGTCGAAAATCTTGTGGCGATTTAAATGGACCATCACTAGTCTGATATTCCCCTGCAAAATAAGCATGTTGATTTTTAGCATTTTTTAATAAATCAATCAAAGCCACCGCTCTTTTTGTATTAAATCGACCGACTTCTAAACTGATTTTGCTATTATCTAATTTGTCTTTCGTTTGAAAATCGACATAACCTGCGGTCGTAAAATTTCCTTTGTCGGCATAATAAGGCCCTTTGCCAAAGTCCAATCTTTCGATGGTTTCTGGAATTAAAAAATGCAAATCTGCATAGCCCTGCCCGTGTGCATGAGA
>JBGCFJ010000104.1:0-19361 GCA_045106885.1 Saprospiraceae bacterium | reverse complement strand
TATAGGGCGTCAGATAAAAAACTGATAAATGGTTAGTCGAACGTGTCGGACACCTTTGGAGGTGTCCGACACGTGATTATCAATTTTCAATCTGACTATCTATAATGAGTGAAAGAGAAAAGGAAAGGCATCCTCATTTTCTCATCCACTCATTAGACTCATCTACTTATATTACTTAAAAATAGCCTCAATTCGAGCTTTAATATCTTCAAAATGAGTTTTAGTAGCTGAATTTTTCATTCGTTTCAACGATTTTAAATTTGTTTTTAAATCATTTAAATTGGCTCTAACTGCTGCCTTAATATCTGTTTGGTCGTATTTTGCTTCTTCCATTTTCATCAATTCACCCATTTTACTAATGTAGGCTCTTTGTAAATTTCTACGAAAAGCATCGGGTTGACTGCCTGCTTTTAATTCTGAAAAAATACCTTTTCGGCTATCATCCATTAAATTGGTTAAACTGTATGCCGCACTTCCATTTAAGGCTTCGTTTTCTGAAAGTCGATTTAATCTATCGCCGTCAAATAGGCGATTTAGATAACGAACTTGGAAACTTCTAAGTCGTTCTAAAGCACCTGCATTTTGAATTTTATTCAATACTTTTTTATCCAATAACCAAGTTGGTGTTTGGAAAAGTTGTTGATTTAAGAAATTGATGGCTCTTTTTTGCTTTGCTTTTGGTACGTGCGAAAAGATGTCTCCGACTTGGTCGGTCGATTTTCTATAATCATAAACGCCACCAATATTGGTCGTAACATGCCCCATATACCGACCTAATTGACTATAAATATTCCCATATAACTCTGATAAATCATCATAATTTTTACCAGCCTCTTGCGACCATTCTATCAAATTAGGCAGAATTCTTTTTAGGTTTTTAATGCCCATTTCACTGGCGTACATTGCATCGTCACCCAAATCTTCAGTTTGTGCGGAAGGGTCGGCATTATTTCTTTTTTGGGCGCCATACCGATAAATTGGATTGTCTGCTTTTTCTTTAATCCATTCATTTAAGGTACTTCTTTCGGAATCAGTAGTCGCTGTTTGGTTCAATAATTTATACCCATAGGTAATAGACCAATCATCATAAGGACCAATGCCTGGATATAATAAAACATCTCCATCTTCTGGTTGGGCGATATAATTAAATCGAGCATAGTCCATGATACTTGGTGCGGTGCCGCCCATTTTATGCGTAAAAGAAGGTGAGCGTAAAGAATCGACTGGATAAGCTGGACTAGACCCCATATTATGTGGTAAGCCTAAAGTGTGTCCTACTTCATGGGCTGCCACAAATCGAATTAATTCCCCCATCACTTCATCTTTAAATTTGACACTTCTAGCTTCTGGATTAATCGCTGCAGTTTGCATCATAAACCAATTCCGTAATAGATTCATCACATTATGATACCATAAAATATCGCTTTCTAAAATTTCTCCTGTTCTAGGGTCGTGGACGTGCGGCCCTTGCGCATTTTGAATATCGGTCGTAATGTAGCGAATCACGGAATATCGCACATCTTCTGGACTCCAATTGGGGTCTTCTTCTTTAGTCGGTGCATCTTTGGCATAAATGGCATTTTTAAAGCCTGCTTTTTCGAAAGATTTTTGCCAATCATTGACGCCTTGTTTGATGTAAGGTTTCCAAACATCAGGTGTGCCAGGGTCAATATAATAGATAATCGGTTTTACGGGTTCTACTAATTCCCCTCTATTATAAGCGGCCCAATCAGAGGGTTCTAAACGCCATCTAGTAATATATCTCTTCTTAAATGCTTTTTGCTCGTTGGCACTATAATCCGTCTGTCGAATTGAAAAATAACCGACCCTATCATCATAATATCGAGGTTGCCATTGTTCTTTTGGTAATTCAATAAAAGACTGATTCATTTCAATTGACAAGGCTTTTGTCAATTGATTATCAGGTAATTTAGACCCATTAAAAGTTAAAATATGTCGAACTTCTACATTTTTAGGGAATGCTTTAGAATAGGAAATTAGCGACCGCTTTTTATCTAAAGCTTTTACCCCAAATCGTTTTCTTTCACTATCTCTTAATGGACCAAGCATCGCTACATCTGTTGTGAATAATTGGGTCACATCAAATACAACACCCGAAGTATCTTTATTATAAGCCGCAATGGGGAAAGCCATAATAATCGGCTCGAAATTATTATTTTTCAAAGATTTATAAATAGGGTCTTCATGACTCGCTACGCTATTATAAGATACCGAACGCAGCAAAACACTTTCATCATGTTTTTCCCAACGAACCACTTGTTGGGGACGAGATTTCATTCCTGCGCCACCAAAATTAAGGTTTTTGACATGACCAGAGATTCGACTTACGACTAATAATTCCTTGTTTAATAAGTCGTTGGGCATTTCAAAAAAGTACTTATCGCCCATTTTATGTACCGTAAAAAGCCCTGTATCGGACTTGGCTTCTTCGGTAATAATATCTGTTAATGGTTTAATTTTACTTATGGACTTTTTCTTTTTGTCCTTGGTTGCTTCTTTTTTATCCTGTGCAATAGTAGCGGTGGAGATGCCAAAAAACAGGAGGAAGAAGAGCAGGGTAAATTTGTTAAAGTTGCTCATTTTAATAAAAAATTTGATTAGAGTATCGAACGATGAATTCGAGAATTTGAATAAATTAGGCTAAAATACCAATTATCTATGGATTAACGGTTTAAGAAAAGGAGAGCTGACTGCTTATTTATAAAAATGAAAGCTTTATAGAGGTAGATAAATTGTTGATTATTAAGGGTTAATTCGACAGGTTTATTTGAATTCTAGACTACTATACATTTTTAGGACACAGAGACCACAGAGAAGACACGGAGTTACACAGAGTTTTGGTTATCAGTACATTATAGCTTCGTGTTCTCTGTGTCTCCTTCGTGTTCTCTGTGTCTCCTTCGTGTTCTCTGTGTCTCCTTCGTGTTCTCTGTGTCCAAAAGCATTTTGTATAGTAGTCTATTTGAATTCTGATTTCTTTTTGTAGTAGAAAAAAGGTCTTTATTTTGACGAATTTTGGACTTTGGACTTAAATTTAAATGACTAAATTTAGAAGAGATTCCCTTCTTCGTCGAATATTTCTGCTTGCTAGAAAAAATAAACCTAACTTTAATGCTGAACTTTAGTATAGATAATTAGTGGAAAGTAAGGGGTTTTCTATAAAAATTATTTGAACCACAAAAGGCACAATAGGTCACAAAAGAATTGTCACAAAAGGAGAAAAATTAACTTTCGTGAATTCCTTTTGTGAATCAAAAAGTGGCTTAATTCAAGCCTTTCCATTTTTATAAGAAAACCCTTGTTGGAAAGTGGAGGCTATTGATGTGATTTGTCATTAAGCAAAAAAGTATTTTTATTAAATAACCTAAGTTGCGGAGAATTTGAAATGGTTATATTGTTGTATAGTTATATTGCTAATGGAACTAAAAAATCTCGAATTAAGGGGTATTTAACGCAGTAACAATAAAACAATATATCAATACAACAATTGTCCGGAACTTGAATTAAATATCAAACCTAGAATAATAACAAACGATGAAAAATAATTTATTACTCAGGATTTTTTTGATGTTAGGTATCTATTTTGGACTGACCTATTACGGTGGGGAATATGGTCGACTTTTTTTGTACCCTATTCGTATGTTGGTCACTTTTTTACATGAATTTGGACATGCCTTTGGTGCCTTGATTACGGGAGGGAGTGTCTCTAGTTTAGAAATTCGACCTGATGGAAGTGGTGTTTGTTGGACAGCGGGTGGAAGTCGAGCAATTATTTTAATGGGGGGGTATATTGGTAGTGCTATCTTTGGAAACCTATTATTTTATATAGGGACTAGGAATTCTAATCAGCCTGCTAAAATTACCACTTTTATATTGGCTGGAATTATGCTCTTTGCTGGTTTTTTCTGGTTTACTTCTGCTTTTACAACGGGTATGTTAGCGTTTTTTGCACTGACACTTTTTTTTATTGCTAGTAAAACTAATTGGGATGCAGATATTCTGATGTTTTTTGGCTTGGCGAGTATTTTGTATATCATTCAAGATTTCAATGTCGGACCTAGTTCAGATTTGGAACAATATGCTAAAGAGTTTGTGATTATTCCTGCTACCGTTTGGATGTATATCTGGTTGGGTATTGCTTTACTCCTATTCCTGTATAATATTCGATTGATTTTTAGAAAAACGTAAATAATAATGAATGATAAACGATAAATTCGTCAATTCAGTTAGTATCTATCCAAAATTGACGCATTCATCGTTTATCATTCATCGTTCATTATTACAATCTATCTAATCAAAGTCACATCTCCTGTTTGCACCTCTGTCGTTCCATTTTTGAAATTAATTTCTGTGTAATAGATATAAACCCCTGGAGGTGCTTTTCGACCTGTTAACGTAGTACCATCCCAGCCATCTAAACTAGCACTTTGCGCCATATCGGTATTTTCAAAAACCAATTCTCCCCAACGATTAAACACTCTAAACATAGGGATGCCTTGGATTTCAGAACCCATAAATGGGTAAAGTATATCATTTGAACCATCCCCGTTTGGAGAGAAGGCACTTGGAATAAAGAGTCGTTGCTGATTTTGTACTTGCACTAAAATTTGAGCAGAAGCGACACATCCAGCATCGTTTACTACGGTTACTTTATAACGCTGAGAAGTTGTTGGTTTAACGGTAGGGTTTGGACAATCTAAACAGATGGTCGCATCTTCTGATTCCCATTCTAAGGTTATTTCTGTGTCGTTGACTTGTGGATTTAAAGTGATACTATCGCCTAAATTTAATTCTTTATTATCTCCTAAAGAAACATCTAGTTGTGGCGGATTATTTAAGGTGATTTCTTCTATAAATTGACAACCATTTTCATCTTGAATGCCAACTTCGTAAACCCCTGCTGCTAGTCCTTCTCTTTGTCCTTCTGCTCTAAATGGACTATTATTAAATGAAAAGGAATAATCTCCCGTTCCGCCTTCTACTTGGACAAATAAAATGACACCATCATTTTCTCCAAAACAACTTGGATCCAAGATGTTTACACTAGAAGTAATACTAGCTGGTTCTATTAAGGTAATTGAATCTGTGACTAAGCAACCGCTGGCATCGGTTATAGAGACACTAGTTTTCCCCGGAGCAATATTATTGATACTTTGTGTGGTTGAGCCTGTACTCCAAAAATAGCTATAAGGCGCAGCACCATTAATCGGTGTGGCTAATAAGATTGCATCTTTTTCTCCTCTACAAGAAATGGCTTTTACCGTTGAAATTTCTACGTCAATATCTGGTATACAATAACATTCTGCTACACCCATGACTGGAATAGTTGGGCAATTATTGACGTCTGTTACCGAAATAGTATAAGGCGTATTATGCGGAATAGAATCACTGGTAAACTCATTACCTTTAAAAGTTCCATTCATACCATCAACCATATAGGTCGCTAAATCACCTCCGATTACTTCAAAATTTAAGACAAGTCGAGTGCCTTCTTTATTACAACTCGTGGTGACATTTTGGATGGTTGGTACTTCAAATACAGTTAAGGTTAATTCGTTATTGGCGATTAAGGGCATGCTTTCACAATTATTAATGCCACTTTGACTAACAGATTCTATATAAAAATTAGTACTGAATTCTGGCATAACACTAATAGTATGCCCATCAGAAATATCCATTAATGGTCGAAGTCCTGCACCATCGAAGAAGATGACATCAAAAGGACCAACCCCATCTATGTTAAAGGTTAAATTAGCAGATGTTCCCTGACAAAGTGTGGTGGTAGAAAGGCTAAGATTTGCTTCTGGGATGGCATAAAAAGTAACTGGTGCGCCTGCTGCTGTTACTAAACAAGAATTATTGGCTACATCTAGAATTGGTTCCCCTAAAAGGTCAGTTCTAGTAATGACTGCTGATAAATAATAGGTTACCCCATGTTCCATCGTGGCGTCATCAAAAGTAAAAATAGGAACGTCTTCATAAGCAATTACATTACCTAAAGTAGTGGTTGGGCTATCATGTAACACAAAAAAAAGAGTACCATTATCTAAATTTTCGCCTCCTGGACCAAGATAAGTACCTATAGCTGCTGCTCTATCACAAACATTGATTGCTTGGGTATCCATGATGTCTACTACCGCATTACAAGCACAACTGAAGTTTATTTGTTGGGACAATGAAGAACAACCATTGCTTCCTGCTATTTCTAAATTGAAAGAAGTTCCACTAGGAATTGGGTCACTTGTGAATGTATTTCCTGTTAGTGTTCCCGTTACCCCTTGAACGGTGTAGGTATCATTGCCAATAATATCGAAACTTAGCGTGTAGTCCGTATTGTCGGCACTACAATTTTCCATTAAATTATTAATAATTGGGAGGTCATTAACGGTGACTGTTGCTGTTCCGTCAGGATTTCCTACACAACCATTATTATCAACAAAAAAAAAAAGGGAATAAGTTCTAGTACTATTAGGGCTAACTAAAAGTAGAAAATTATTAGTGGTGATAAGGGTATCAAAAAAACGAACTTCATCTGTATATCTAAGATTAAAGGGCGCTTCACCTGTAAAAACGATGTCTAACGCAGCTGCTTCGCCAGCACAAATTACTTGGTCGCCTGTAAGTGTTGCTGTGGCTAATGGCATTCCAGTAATAGAAGTTTGGGCTATATCAAAACAACCATTTTGTAGATTGGTTACCTTTATCCAGATTTCGGTTGGACTACAAATTTCTAATTCTGCTAGGGTTAGCGGACTGGCATTGGGGTCTGTTGCTTCAGCTTCTGTTGTGAAAAAACTGTAAAATAAATCTGCTTCATTAATGCCATTCTTTTCAGTTAATCTTAATTCAGCCAATTTTACGCAACCAAAATTACAATCAAGCATCAAAGTAACATCATCAATATCTGGTGCGGCTGAAAAATTAACTAGGAAAGATGCTACGGCAAAACAAGATGGAGAACTTGCTGCTCTTACCCAATAAGTGCCATCTGAGCAAATTTCTGTATTGATAGTCTCATCAATATTACCAGCTAAAGCTGCTGCTTCATTATCATAAAAGGTTACCCCTAAATTAGAAATGGGATTGCCCGCTGGTGTATTAATTGGTAAATCTAATAATTGAAAACAAGTACTATTACATAATTCTTGGGTCGGGATAGGAGCGATTTCGGGAGTTGTGTCAAAAACTAATTCAAACGATTTTACATCAAAACAAGGACCGCCAGCCTGTTTTTCTGCCCTCACCCAATAAGTTCCACTGGTAATAGCAACCGAAGGTGTCATAGGAGGGCTTGTTTGATTAGCTGCACTTAGACTATCTTCGTAAAAACGAAATAATAAATCTCCTGTATTTCCATTTAAAGATTGAATAGGTAATTCATCGCCTAAATCTACAAAAGTTTGATTACAAACACTAAAAGTATCTAGTACGCTAATGGCGATATTATCTACTAAGATAGTCATTTGTAGCATGTCCGAACAACCATTAGGCGTGTTTTTTTTTTTTTTTTAATTCCCCTCAATATTCACAATGCTAGATGCTAATGGATTGACTTCATTCCTAGCATCTTCAGCCGTTTCATAATAAGCCACCGTGCCGTTTGCATTATTATTATCTTGAAAACGAGTCGCTAAATCTACTGGTTCGCAAGAAGCGACTGCATTTGGAATAACGGCTAAATCTGGTACTTGCTCTACTTGTACTTCCCAACAAATAATGCTTTGAATGGGGCAAATTAATTCCATACAGATTTGTCCAGAAGTTGTACCAAAGGTAACCGTTGCACTATCACCTAAAGTATTAGGTGTGATAATGGCATCATTAATAGTTGATTCAGATATCCAATCATAGGTAGAAGCATTCGGTACTTCACTTACGGCAAAAGTTACTTGGTCACCTGTACATTGCGTTAGAATGGCTGTATTTGGTGTTGGTTGTAAGGCAGTTGGTGATTCGTGGATGATTTCTGGACCAATGATAGCGGTACCATCAAATTCAATTTTGAATCCTAGACTATCTGAGGGGACTGAACAGATAAGATTATTGGATTCATCGGTGTTTTGTACTAATAGGTAATAGTTTTCGCCAGCATTTAATTGTATTGTCTCTTCATAAATTGCCAAGTTGGGAGCTACATTAAAATTAGTTTGTGGGTCAGGAGTAACCCCTGTTGGCAAAAAAGAACAATCAAAAGAACCAACCCCCCAAGCGCAATAATGTAATTCACTACAATTAAAGTCATTTGGGCAACCACCTTTCCATAAAGCAAAATCATAGGTTGTTCCTGGAGCTTCAGGGGTAATCATAAATTCTAAATCTCCTGAGGTTTCGGCAGAAAATACAAACCAATAAGATTTATCTATTTGTCGAGCAATGAATGTTCTTTCCGAACCACATTGATCTTCACTATCCATAAACCACTCGGAAGGTTCGTTTCCTGAGCCGATTACTTCATCAATGGTAATGTCTGCAATATCTGAGAGAAGGATAGCCGTAGGTGCTAAGACATGCGCATCTATGCAATCTTCACTATTCTGAGCGAAAGATGCAGGCAACAAAGAACAAAGTAGCAATAGTAATAATACTAAATGTCTCATTCGTAGGGAAATAATTTGTTGATAAAATTCCGTGTGCAAGGAGTAAACGCAGATATTTTTTTTTTATTCAATTATCTGTCATTTTTTTCTTACTAGGCCTATTTAATTATTACTCAGATTTGGAAGCTTAGGCTATTTAGACGCTACGCTAAATAGATTATTAATATAGTGTATGAGGGAGTGTGAATACTTGAATTACAAATTTTACATTCATAACCCTAGTGTAATACTTTAATCGGTAGGTGGTGGTTTCAAAAAAGGAAGTCTTATTAGCGACTTTCTTTGAGAAATACGAGTGCACCTCAAAATATCGCATTAAAATTCATGGAACATTAAAGTAGTTTAAACGGCTGGCCTGAGTAGCCTTGGCATACCTACTCAGACCAGCTGTCTAAGCTATAAACGACAATTTGAGATGCGCCCAGAAATACAAATCTAAAAGAAAGATTATAAAAATTCTTAATTTCTAAGTGTTTTTTTAATTTAGGAGGCTGAGGTAATTGGAGGAAACCATTAATTTAAATATAAAATAATATTCTTAGGAAGAAACAAGCCCTCTTTTTCTATCGTTATAAAAACAAACTTTCATACCTCCCTTTTAACTTTAGTCCATAATCCATTTTTTTAAATAAATCATAATATTTTTGAGAAACCTCCCAAACATATTACAAAGGCTATTTTGTCGTGTTTTATCGTCATTTTTTAGACGATATGCTCTAATAATGGGCTTATGTTTGGTTTTTCCAGTATTATTAATTGGTCAGAAAAAGGCAGCGCCTAATGCGGAATTATTAACTGTTTTAAAAGAAAATATTGCCCAAGGAAACTTAATTGCCTTTAGAGATTTAGCTAAAATGCATGATAAATACCCTGATAACCAAGTAGTTATTTCTTTGATTAAGCAACATACCCTTTTTACCCAATCTGAGTGGGATTGGAATCTTACTGAAGAAAACAGTTTGTTGACGGATTTTTTTTATGAGAAAGAAGCCCTATTTAAATTTTCAGAATTATTAGAAGTTTTTTATTTAACGCCGATTGAGGCAAGAACGTCAAAAGTTGAAATTGAACCAATTAATCCGATAAAAATAAACCCTTTTTTAATTCGTAAATCTGTACAAAAAATTGGTGATTATCTAAAGAAGAACGAAGTAGCTTTATTGCGTCAAGAAATCGAACACATTGGTTTGTTAAATAACCCGACCGTTTTTGCTATTCTGAATAACTTGCTAGACAAAAAAGCACTATTGACTTTAAAAAAAGAAGATCAGCAAATAGTCATTAAAGATATTTTAGATTTTTTACCAGACTCCATTGCGTTTGAAAAATTATTGACCTTAACTAAAAAAGAAGTTCTGCCTTTGGCTTATTGTCAAAAGCAACTAGCGCGATTGTCTAATAATTTCTTTAATGCTACTAGTCACACTAAATTATTGGTCGCTTATTGGCAATTACAAGCTAATTTTGACAATAATTTAAATATCATTAAGGAATATGGTTTTCAAAAAACGAACTTAACAAATCAGTTATTTTTTGAAGAAAAAGTAGATTATTATGGCTGGTTATTGGCGACCACGAATGATTCTTTGTATTGGGTGCGCCGAAATGCGATGGTGGATATGTTAGCTACCAAACAACCTAAGGCACTTTTTTATATAGCAGGTTTAAATTTTAAATTTTGGAAAAAATATGGTCAAACGATTCCTGCCTTAGATAAATTATTGCAACAAAGGATTGATGTAAAAATAAAAATTGATAAAACAGTAATTGAAAATAAGCAATTGACTACAGCAGCTGAACAAGAACAGTTATTACATTACTGGTCAATTCATTATGATGATTTTGAATGGGATGATTTTGAGCAAAAATTTGTGAATCAGCAATTATTTTCAGATGAATTAGAAGCTTATGATAGATATTTCCGACGACTGAATTCGACGAATGATACGATTGCTTATAAAGCATTTATAGCACTTTGTACTGGGAAACCGAATGAAATTAGTCAATTAATCAAAAAATTCAAGCCACTTTTAAGGAATTATAATACGTCTTTGCCTCCTTTGAAGTATAAAATATTAGAGCAGATTTCTTTATTGACGCATTTTTGTAAACAACAAAATATTGTTTATTTACCGAGTCCTGAGATAGAAAAAAAATTGACAATTTTAGCATTCGATATGACGCCGAATGAACGTTTGGCAGTTGAAAATGATTTGATTGACCAACTCACTATTTTTGATTTGACGGCATTAGAATATTATGCAGCGATTAATGCGCAAAACTTGGCTTTAAATTATTCTATCGGTCGAATTTTGGATTATGTTTATACGAAACACTGGGAGGAAATTATTTCTAATGAACGATATTTTAGACTCTTTTTGCTGAAAGTTCATTTATTTAATGATTTTGGTGGCTTTGGTGTAATCAAAAAATATGCAAATAAAATAACCTTAACTAACACTAAAACACTTAGTATTTTACACAACTTGCAGAATTTAGAAACCAATCAATTTATCAAGGAAAGTATTGCTTATTTTCTAGATCGGGAGGTAGATAATTCTGCAGATAAAAAAATAGCTAAATTTCTGGAAGCACCAGTGGAAATTGGGCAAAACGAGTTAAAAGAGTTACCAGCATTTAACCAAGAATTATTTGGGAAAATTATGGCAGAACTTTTTTTACAAACAGATAAAAAAGCAGCTAAAAATATAGGCACTTACTTGCAACTGCACGCTTCTGTAGACTTAATCCCTCAATTATTTGAAACGCCCAAAAAACAATGGACGGCTAATAAACACGCAGGAAAAGCAATCATTAAAATTTTAGAGCAAATTTATCAATTTTCTTTTGAAACTAAACAAGCAGATGCTATCACTAAATGGTGGGAACTTTGGCAAACGAATCCTGAAAATTATACAGAATGGAGTGAATACCTCTTTCAAAAGCAATTAATTCACCTCAATGAAGGAGTATCCGTCACTATTAATGATATTAATAAAGTATCAGAATCCATTCATTATCAAGAAAAAAATAGGGCTTTATGTTTAAGTAGTTTACAAAAAGTTAAACGTAGTCGGACGATTTACAGATTGAAAATTAAGCCTAAAATCTCTGCCAGTAAGGAATTAAATTATTTAAAAGGAATTGAATTTAGCTCTAAAATGTTGGGAAATTTACCAAAAATTTTTGAGATAGATGATGCTGCAAAATTATTGCAATTTATCTATGACCAAGCGCAGGCTGCTTCTATAGAGCAAAAGAGTGCACTATTTAATACCCTTTTTCGACAAGATTGGTTTATTCAACATATTACAACGGGGACTATAGATGCTAAAAAATGTGATGCCATCAAGTTGATTTTCTCTCAATATCTTTCAAAAAGTACTTTCTTAACGGAATATGAAGAACAAAACACCCAATTAAATATCGTACATTTAGAGAATGCTTTCTTAACGCTGAAAGAAAAACTAATTCGTATTTCTAAAGATTCTTTAAATGAGACTATTCGATACGATTATTTGAATGTCACTTTATCTAGGATGGAATTTCCAGAAATTATGATTGCCTTCTCTATTTTAAAAGATTTTGAAATTACCAATAAAAACCTTTTCTTCTTTTTGAATCGAGATTTTGGTTTGCCCATCTTTGAAGTCCCAACTGAAAAGGCCGCTCAAAAAATATTAAAACGATTAAAAAACCATAATGAATATGAATTTTATGAGCAAACATTAGTTGATTTTGGGTTGCCTATTCTCAAAAAAACAGGGGATTTAGATTTTCAAAAAATTTATGAACTCCTGACTTATGACTTAGTTGTTCCTTTTTTAGGGGAAGGAGGTAAGTATCGAGATTATTACTGCTACGGTTTGGTTAAATTATTAGAATTACATTTTAAGACCACTTTAGATTTTCATCCGAAACTGAACGAGAATCAGACCTTTTATACCTTTAATAGTTATAAACGAGTAGAAGCTTGGCGGACTTATTTGTTAGCTAAAAAACTGGTAGAGGTAGAAGAAATGCAATCTTTTAAGTAAGGCAAAGTGGAAGAAATAATCAACCATTTATACTGCCCCTTTTCCTTCTAAGAAACTCAAAAAATGCTTGTATAATCCATTATGCAAGCATTTTTTGAATTCCTTAGAAGAAAAATTGACTACTTCAATTGGAGAGATTGGGAAAGCACAATTATTGACATCTCTAATTACTGATACTGACATCAGAACAAGTAGGTACAGGGGCGATTAATGGTTGTTCGACATTAATGGTGATATTATTACTAGCAGTACAGCCATAACTATCTTTTGCTGTTAAGGTGTATTCGGTTGTTTGACTAGGAAAAACTAAAGGATCTAAACAGTCTTGACAAGACATGCTATCTTTTGCTTCCCATGCGTAAGTTACTTCGTAATCAGGATTAAAATTAATCGACCAATCAAGCATCATTCCTTTGATATTCTCACTTCCTGCTCCTTCGTCGTCTCTGACTATTAAATTCCAAGTCCCATTAATGGGTTCTCCATATAATTTTTCCCAACTACCTTCTAGCAACTGTTAAATTACATCAAAATTAATGGTAGAAAAATAACCTTAATGTGGATATATGTGAGGAAACAAAAACAATTATTTTGTTACAAACGATGGTAATGAAAGTAATAGGAAGGGGGAATATTTATTCAAAAGCATCTAAGTAAAATTTAATTTTCAATTTTAAACCACCTTCGGCGGGAATCTGAGGTTGAAGTTGAAGTTGAGATTAACAATTATCGACATTTTAAAATATCGACAATTTGTTGGTTTTAAATTTTGTGTGTAGTGCTATAAATGTAAGGCTATAATATTTTATAAACTCAATGTTTTTTATGGGGTTTACTTAGACATAGCCTTACAAATGTAGCACTACCATTTTGTGTAAGCACCTAAACTTCTACTCAGAGTCAAGGTTTATCTAAAAAAACAAGGAATAAGTCTTTTATCCGTTATTTTTATAAACTTAGGTTTGCCTATGCTCGTTCTTATAAAAACGATAAAATAGTTTTATTTTTGTCTCGCTATTTAATCATGTAAGTACCTAAGTAAAATTTAATTTTCAATTTTCAATTTCAAAGTTTCAATTTTAAACCACCTTCGGTGGGAATTTGAGGTTGAAGTTGAGATTAACAATTATCTACATTTTAAAATATCGACAATTTGTTGGTTTTAAATTTTGTGTAAGCGCCTAATGGTTCAAGACCTAAATTCTTAACAGTTTAAATCGGCGTCTTTTGCCGCTATGCTGCGTTATTTTTTTCTTAAAGAGCGAAGGCTATTCTCAAAAAAAATGCCTTGCCTAGCGAAAAAATACACTCGATTAAACTATCAATTACTTAAGTCTTGAACCACTAAGCATAATTAAACGTCATTTTTGATTGGGTACTTAATTTACAAATCCAAGAAATTTGGCGACTACATTGATTTTAAAGCTGTATAAAAAATTCAAAGGGTAATCGGATACTATTTGTGGTCAACCATTACCAAATAAGGAATGAAAGATAAATAAATGTACTGTTTATTTTTATTCCATTCCTAAGTTCAAACAATAATAAATGCAACAATTTTTTAAATTTGTTTTTGCCTCTTGTTTAGGCGTTTTACTATCCATGTTGGTCTTAAGTTTTTTAATGATTGCTTTGGTTGGAGGAGCGGCTGCTTCTTTTGGCGCAAAGGAAACGGTAGCTGTTCGACCTAATTCAGTCTTAGAATTAAAATTTAGTGGGCTGCTGCCCGAAAAGACGAATAATGTGGCTCAGGATGGTTTTACTTTAGAAAATAAAGATGTAGTAGGCTTATTTGATGTTTTAGAAGCTATTGAGTATGCGAAAACGGATGATGATATCAAAGGCATTTATTTAGATTTAGATGGCGCACCAGGCGGTATGTCTACTCGTTTAAATTTGCGAGATGCTTTGATAGATTTCAAAGAGAGTGGTAAATTTATTGTCGCTCATTCCAAATTTTATACCCAGAGTACTTATTATTTAGCTTCTGTAGCGGACGATATTTCGGTACACCCAACTAGTATGTTAGGAGGCGTAGAATTCACAGGGTTTGGACGTCAAATTCCATTTTATAAAAATGCCTTAGATAAATTGGGGGTTAAAATGGAAGTCTATTATGCGGGACAATTTAAAAGTGCTACAGAGCCGTATCGCTTAACGGAGATGAGCGACCAGAATCGACGACAGATAAGAGAATATTTAGGACCACTTTATGAAAGGTACTTAGCGGATATTAGTGCATCCAGAGATGTATCTGTAGCTGAATTAAAGCGAATTGCCAATGAATGGCTAATCAGAGATCCTAAAGATGCTGTTACGCATAAGTTAGTCGATAGGGTAGCGTACAAGGATGAAGTATTAGATTTACTGAGAGAGAAAATTGGCTTGGAGGCTAAAGATAAAATTTATAAAGTTAGCTTAGAAAATTATGTATCGAAGGCTAAACCTTCAACGGATTTTTCTGTGAAGGATAAGATTGCTGTTATTTATGCAGAGGGGACGATTACCTCTGGAAAAGATATGCCTGGGTCTATTACGGATGATGATTATGGCCCAATGATTCGAAAAATTAGACAAGATGATAAAATAAAAGGCATAGTGCTAAGGGTTAATTCTCCTGGTGGTAGTGCCTTGTCTTCTGAAAGTATTTGGCGAGAATTGAGTTTGGCAATAGAAGAAGGAAAACCTGTTGTCGTTTCTATGGGCGATTATGCAGCTTCTGGTGGCTATTACATTGCTTGTATGGCGGATAAAATCTTTGCAGAGCCAACGACAATTACAGGTTCGATTGGTATCTTTTCAATGATTCCTAATGCGAATGGTTTATTGGAAGATAAAATAGGCCTAACCTTGGATACCCTAAATTTAGCCAAACATGCTTCTGCAATAAATTCTATCCCTTTTCATAACCATACGCCTAAGTTTAAAGCGGTTTTCCAGCAAATGACAGATGACGGATATGAACTATTTTTGGGGAGGGTAGCTGCAGGTCGAGATATGACTAGAGACGAAGTCCACGCAATTGCCCAAGGGCGAGTCTGGACGGGTGAAAAAGCCAAAGAATTAGGCTTAGTAGATGAATTGGGTGGTTTAGAGGAGGCTATAACAGAAGCGCAAAAATTAGCTGGTTTAGAGAATTATCGCATTACAGAATACCCAAGAGTGAAAGACCCACTCCAACAATTTTTGGATAAATGGTTGGATATGCCAAGTGCAACAACTTCTGTAGCTACTAAACAAGCGATTTTAAAAGAAGAAATGGGGGAATTATATCCTTATTATAATCACTTAAAAGAAATTTCGGAAATGAAAGGATTGCAAGCTCGAATGCCTTTTTTGCTTGAGGTGAAGTAGGGGAGGAATGAGAAGATGAGAAGATGAGGGAATGAGTCAATAAAAATAGGGTAGCTGTTTTACAGTTACCCTATTTTTATTTGAATGTGTTGGTTGCTAGTTGCGGTCAGTCTGAACTGGCAACTGATTCCCCTCTCAACTCAACAAATAATTTAAGGTAAAAAACACTACCAAATAAATCCACAAAGCATCTAGATAATGCCAGTATCGGGTCAATAATTTTAATTTTAATTGTTTCTCTGGGTCAGAAAAATAGACCAATACACTCACAGGCTCTTTCATGCGCTTATGTGCGGTCCATAAAAATAAGCCTAAAAAGGGCAAACCTGCCAAAACGTGGGCAAAGTGTAAGCCACTAATCACATACACATAAGAAGCTGTTGTACTATAATTGATGAAAATTTGCTGACCGAATAACTGCCGCCAAGCAATCAATTGGGCAATGACAAAAATAATAGACATAAAAATGGTGATGGTCAGCATTAGTTTATAGCGGTCGGTATCATCATTAATATAGGCTTTTTTCGCTAAAATCATCGTATAACTCGTCCCTAATAATAAAGCCGTATTCACAAAAAACAAACTTGGCAATTTGATGGGCGGAATCCCCATCGTTACCCTCGTATAAAGATAAGCCGCAGAAAAAGCAAAAAACAAAGCGGTAATACCTGCCAGCGTAAACGTCAATAAAATATTATAAGGATGAAATGTCAAAGAAACACTATCTTCTTCGTAACTAATATTATGTGGGTCTAGATTTTTTTGCCGCATGTTTTTTCCGCTTTTGAATGGTGGAATAAGGATTAGGCAAAGCATAAAAATAAATCATCCATTTTGAGTTTATTTTTTTCCGCTGTACTGCGTTAAAAAGCCTCGACAGAAAAGAAATATGCCT
Source organism: Saprospiraceae bacterium (assembly GCA_045106885.1). Lineage (GTDB taxonomy): Bacteria > Bacteroidota > Bacteroidia > Chitinophagales > Saprospiraceae > JAFMDF01. The sequence continues at coordinate 2,457 of JBGCFJ010000104.1, read as the reverse complement.
ACGTTTTTTGCCTTGGGAACGCTGCATGAATAAGTTTACATTCTTAGGGTAGCTTATTTTGTGCCTAGTTTTGGTTTTGAAAACAAGAGTTATGTTGATATAATGACTGTTTTCAAAGCTAAAAATAGGTGCAAAAGAAGCAGCCTAAAGTGTAAAGTTATTTTTGGAGCGTTCCTTGTCTAGCGAAAAAATATTTCCTCAATTCTGGACATTTATTTTTTATGTTTTGCCTTAGCGGATAAACAAAAAAAATACCGACAAGTTGCGGTCTCTGTTGTTTTTTTTGCTCCAGTATGTCGTTCCACTTGCCGTAGCTTAGGCATCTTGCCAGGGGAGGGTATCCTTCTTTTACTGGATGTATCGTTCTTACCCTTTTTTAACCCGTTGCCACTTTTACTTAGTCGTTTTAAACAAAAAAATAAAAAATTAAAACTTTTTCCCAATCCCATGCATCCTTTTATGGTTCTACTGAAAAAAGGTCGATTTTGGAACAGGTGTCGGACACTTATCATATATAAATGATTCGATTTTAATAATTAAAATATCTGTATTTTATTAAATCAAAGTGTCCGACACCTTTTTTCAGTAAGACCTTTTATAAAAAGAAGAGTCTTTTAAGTAGAAATCATCCAATACATTGAAATCTGACAAAAAAAGCACTAGTTAGGAACTTTATTAAAATAGTTTTAGTTAGTTGCATGAATGAAAATTTTATTATGTACGAAAAAACAAACTACTGGTTTAGGAGATTTTGAATGGAATCTTTTTTCATAGGCTTTCAACCCATTAAAAAAGTACTCATTTCAAAATCAACAAGTTATTTTTTCGTTTATTTAATCATCCGACTAAATTTTTAAAAATGAGCCCTTCTGAATGAAGTGATTTGGTTTTTGACCTAATCAATCGTTGAGTGGGATAGGCGATTATCCAAAAAACGACTGTTAAAAAACTTTAAAATAGATCCCAAAACGCAGAATCAAGTGTACCTTTACACTTGATTTTTTTTTAAGTCATTTGTCAATAGTCATTAAGTCATTAGTGCTTGCGCTAGTGACTTAATGACCAATGACAAATGACTATTATTCAATGACTTCTATTGTAGAGAAATTAATTAATCTAATTCTTTTCGGAAATTTTTGGATTGCCTTCTGTGCAGTAGCAATGACTTGGCAGACTGAATTGTTATTATTTGGGGAAGTAGAATGGACTTATTTGACGAGTTTTGTTTTTTTTAGCACCCTCTTCTTATATGCGATTCATCGAATAGTTGGTTTGGTTAAAGTGAAACCTTTTTTAGAAAAATACCGCTATGCGGTGATTTATCGTTTTAGAAACCATATTAAATTTTATGCTTTTTTAGGTGGAGTAGGGGCTTTATATTTCTTTTTTCAGTTGAGTCTTGCCAATCAATTATTATTGGTTATTCCTGCTATTTTATCCTTAGGCTATGTTTTACCTTTTGTTAAAGGGAAGAAAAGATTGAGAGATTTTGATTATGTGAAAATCTTTTTGATTGCGATAGTTTGGGGCGTTATTACCGTTTTAATGCCCATTTTAGAAAGGACGATTACGCTAGAAACAGCACATATTCTAATCTTGTTAGAACGCATGTTTTTCATCTTTGCGATAACCTTACCTTTTGATATCCGAGATTTGAAAATTGATGAACATATTGATGTGAAGACGATTCCTGGAAGAATTGGGATTAAAAAAACCAAGCAATTGGCTCAATTTTGCCTTTTTATAGTCTTATTTTTAGCCCTACTTAATTGGTTTACTTGGACCTATTCCATCGGACATTTGATTGGGCTCTTTTTTTCTTGTTTTGCTACTTTATGGTTAATTGAAAAGAGCGACCAAACCGATGTGGATTATTTTTTTACAGGTTTGATGGATGGGACAATGATTTTACAGTTTATTTTAGTTTTGTTTTTTAATGCTTAATTAAGCCAGAACTAAAATGACTTTACGGACAGACTCTAATTAGCGTCTAATTGGATTCTATTTCAATTAAATCCATGTAAATGATTAATGCTTCCTTTCCATCCAAAATACAATTAAAGGCGATATCATTGGGTAAGAAATTTACCCTGACCAGCTGATTTTCTTTTTTTAATACATCAGGTAGTTCTGGTGTATACCAGCGATTGATAATACTAGCATCGTCCGTAGCTTCTGTTTCTAAGACCCAAGTACATTTACTATTAGATTGGTTGCCATAAAATCGAACTGTAGCCGCTGCTTTTATCGTGCAAATTCCTTCCGAAAAAGAACTATTTCTAGCTTCTTTAGCCAAGCAAGCATTGCGATAACTATTACCATCTGCTCCACAGACAGGTGCGTAAATGCCAGCGCATTCATTTTTTTTGCATTGTACCATAGCAAGCAAAAAAAATTGTCGCGTGCACCGGAAGCATTTTTTTTTTGTGTTGCATGACAATTTGCAAAATAACTTTG
>JBGCFJ010001039.1:0-3254 GCA_045106885.1 Saprospiraceae bacterium | reverse complement strand
GTCTTTGAACATGATGGTATCTTCATTCTGATTACCATATAGTAAGAAAGTCGAACTTTTAGGCTCTTTTTCTACGACTGTCTTAGCAATCGAAAATAAAGGCGTCACGCCACTTCCACCACCAAATAAGTAGTAGTTTTTGTGATTTTCTACGGCTAATTTGGTATGGAAATTTCCTTGCGGTGCCATCACTTCTACTTCCGTTCCTACTTTTACCTTATCGTTGATGTGGTTAGACACTAATCCCTTTTCGACTCTCTTTACACCGATGGTAATATTTTCCTCTAATGGGCTGCTACACATCGAATAGGCCCGACGAACCTCCTTCCCATTAATGGTGAATTTGACGGTCAAATATTGCCCTGGAATATATTCAAAAGTGGACGCTAAATCTGCTGGAACGGCTAAAGTAACCGCTACTGCTTGGTCTGTTTCTGCTTTAACGTTGACGACTTTAAGTTTATGGAATGCTGTACTCATTTATTGAACGGTTGATGGTTCACGGTTGACGGTTGACGACAACTTCTAACCTATTTATTTCGGAAAAATTTCAAGAACAAAACAGATTGAGGATTGAATAGTTTTAAGAAAATTCAATCTGTTGTTTGTTCGATTGTAATAAGTGTGCAAAGATAGGAAATTAGGGGTAAAGTTGGCTTGCTGAAAATGTAAGTCTTAACCTTGCATTTTCGCAAAATCCTTCGCAAAATAAGTAATAATTACATCTGCCCCAGCCCGATGAATACTTAATAAAGTCTCGGGCATTGCCTTTTCATAATCCAACCAACCATTCTGACAAGCAGCGGTCAACATCGCACATTCGCCACTTACATGATAGGCGGCAATTGGTAAATCAAAATTTTGCTTTAAGGCATAAATGACATCCAAATAATTTAAGGCAGGTTTGACCATTAGAAAGTCGGCCCCTTCGTTGGCATCCAATTCTGCTTCGATTAATCCTGCTTGTCTATTAGCAGGATTCATTTGGTAAGTCTTTTTATCGCCTCCTTTTGGCGCAGAATCTAAGGCATCTCTAAACGGACCATAAAAAGCAGAGGCATATTTAACCGTGTAAGACATAATGCCTGTTTCATAAAAACCATTTTCATCCAACGCTTCTCGAATGGTTTGGATTCGTCCATCCATCATATCTGACGGGCCGATTAAATCGAAACCTGCGGCTGCTTGAGCAACTGCCATTTTTGCAAGAATTGGCAAAGTCTCATCATTAACAATTTTACCATCTCTCACGACGCCATCATGCCCATCCGAACTATATGGATCCATTGCTACATCAGAAATCAAGCAAGTTTCTGGAAAACGTTTTTTAATAGCGGTAGTTATAGTTAAATAAAAATTATCGGGATGGTAACTATAAGTGGCCAGTTTATCTTTGAAGCGTTCTTCGACGGCAGGAAATAAAATAAAATTCGTCAAGCCATATTTCAAACATTCCTCTATTTCTAATAAAATATTATCCAAAGACATGCGGTAATTTCCTGGCAAGGATTTAATTTCCTCTTTGATGCCTTTTCCATCAATGACAAATAATGGATAAACTAAATGGTCAACGGTTAAATGTGTTTCTTGCACCATGCCTCGGATGGCAGCAGAACGACGATTTCTTCTAGGTCTTCTTAGCATTTTTGCAACGAGTTGCGAGTTGCGAGTTGCGGGTTGCGAGCTGTAAAAGAGATTGGCTTAAGATTGAATAAATCCAAATTAAGTAGGATTTATTCAATTATTAAACGTCACTACTGAATCAACTCGCAACCCGTAACACGCAACTCAATTAATTATTTCTTTTTCTTCGGAACAGGGTCATGCCCATCAGGTCCCCAAGGGTGACATTTTAATAAACGTTTAGTACCTAAATAAATACCTTTAAATACGCCCCATTCTTCAATTGCTTGTATCATGTAATGCGAACAAGTTGGGGAAAAACGACAATTGTGTCCCAATAATGGAGAAATAGCTACTTGATAGAAACGTAGGGGTAATATGAATAGTTTTTTAAGCAATAGAAGTAATTTTTACTTTTAGATAGTCAGGTGAAAAATTAATGATTATCCGTTGCCACCTGTATATATTGATTGATTGGCAACGGATCGAAGGCAACGGATTTGACGAGCTAGATAAATATTAAATGGTTTTTAGTATCAACTTTTTAAACCAACGAATTCATCATTCATCGTTCATCGTTTTTCTTAATTTCTAGCATCCTTCCCCCACAACAACTTCCCTCTAATCGTTTTCATAAAATCCGTATCAGGCAATTCAATCAATTTGACGGTAAAATCACATTTCCGAATCGCCAATTGAGTAGCTGCGGTAATGGTTTCAAATCGAGAATCTAGGGTACAAAGAAAGTTATCCGCTCGTCCTTCAATTTCAAAAGACACGACGGAGTTATCAGAAATAACGACAGGTCGAGCCGTTAAATTATGTGGGGCAACGGGCGTAATGACAAAGTTTCCAGACCTAGGAAAAACAATTGGCCCACCACAACTCAATGAATAACCTGTAGAACCAGTTGAAGTCGCAATAATGACGCCATCTGCCCAATAGGTATTTAGATAACCACCATTAATATAAGTATGAATGGTAATCATTGAAGAAGTATCTCGCTTCAAAATGGTACAATCATTGAGTGCAAAAGGCATATCTCCAAATAAAGGCTTATTGGAATCTAGATGCAATAAATATCGTTCGTCTAAGGTAAAACGACCGCTCTTTAATAAGTCAATGGCTTCTCGAATTCGTCGCTTTTCAATACTAGCTAAAAAGCCTAATCGACCTAGATTGATGCCCATAATGGGGATATTGCTATCTCTTACTTCGGACGTTGCAGCCAACATGGTGCCATCTCCCCCTAAAGCAATCACACAATCAAAGCGTTTATGCATGGTAAAATCTACATGTCCAGCAAAACCATCTACATCTCTTTTGAAGTCAATTTTTCCTTGTAATTGTTTCAAGTACGGTTCATATACATAGGCGTTGATATTTGCTTCGTGTAAAACATCAAATAATTCTTGGACGTAAATTTTATCTTTGTCCTTTAATATGGTACTGTAAACAACGACTTGCATTTATTTATTCATTTAATCATTTCTCTTACTCCTTTTGGCTACTCGTTTAAAGTTGGACACTCAAGTTTAGGACAGACAACGGAAAATCTATATTTTCCGACGCTTGGAGCAGCGAATATAGATTCGCTGTTGTCAAAAATGTCCAATCTTAGACGGGTAGCC
>JBGCFJ010001038.1:0-1714 GCA_045106885.1 Saprospiraceae bacterium | reverse complement strand
GACATATCCTGATTTTGCCATTTTATTGAAAGTTTTTCGTTTTTAAAAAAGTACATACCCCCTATTACCTAATCACCTTATATCCTCATCACCTTATCACCTTGTAACCTAGGGAGCGAAAAAGAAAAAAAGTGAGTTCACTTTTTGAAAAAATTCGCTCTCATACCCGATTGATTATCAGTGTTTTGTTCCTTTTTCCAGTTCTGTAAATCGGTCATGAAAATTGTCTCTAAAGCAAGAGGTACTTGTTGAGTTAATTCTTCATTGCTTAAACACATTAATGGAATTTCTAGGCTAATTGTAGATGAAGTAACAAAATAATTATCTCCTAGTTTTGCTTTGAATCTTCCAAATAACCGTTCTATAACATCCGAACAAACGGGTAAATTTTGTCCTTGCCAATCTTGTTCATTCAAAAATTGGCTATATTGTTTCAAGTATATCTGCAGATACTCCGCAAAAGTTGTCACTATCTTGTCTGTAGCAGAATTTTCTATCACTTCACTTACTAGCTTTTGTGTTTGTTGTATCGTATATTGATTCAATCCATTGTCTTTCAGTATATTAGCGACTTTGTTAGCTAAATCGAGTGTCTGACCGAGTATCTTAATAACCTGTCGATGTTCTGGTAAAGCGACCAATTTGTCTTGTGCTTTTTGGTCTAAACTATCCCATTTATCTAAAATAGTAGTCGCCCAATTTACTACTTTACCTTGATTGAGAAATCTAGCTTTCACTCGTAATTTATAAGGACGCAAGAAACTATAGCTGCCCATTGATAATTTTGTCCCACACTGACCTACTGTTTTAGCAAAAGCTTTGTAGTCCGCTCGATTCTTAAAAGTTTTCTTTAAACAAGTGGCCACCAAATGGCTAATATCGGCTACATATGGCAACTTTAGCAGTCGAGTCGCTCGTTTTAGGTTTGTTCCTTCATCACTCACTACATATTTAACCTTTAACCCTTTTTCTTTGATGACCTTGGTTAATTCAGCGGCTATTTCATCTCCTGTCCAACTTGTACGTCCTGCTAAATAGATGACTCGTACTTGGTCATAAGTTAAACTACCCTGTTTCCACTTTTTGTAAGGGCATACAAGAGCTACAAATAAACGTTCCGTTCCCAATCGAACGCTCTCATCCATTATTAAACACAAATCTTCTTTAAATAGCTCATTATCAATCTCTTTTAAATAGTAATATCCCACTTTTGACACCCAGTTTTGCTGCGTTTTCTTACTTGGTATCGCCAATTGTTCTTTACTATTCAAATGCTCTTTTTGCCATATTTCTAGTATTTTAGTAATACTTCCATAACTACAATTACAATAAATTCGCAATACCAGTACTAAGGTGATAAGCCATGTTGCGTATTGATGTCGCTTTGGGCTATGCGTTGTAGTTCTTCTATTTAACTGCTTTTTTAGCTTGTCTTGTGATTCTCGGCGCTTAACTGCCTTCTCTTTCCAACTATTCCGACTTGCTGATATACGCTTAACCGTTTTCTTTAGTTGACGGTTTTCAGTACGCAATGACTTGATTATTGACAGTAATCTGCATACTTTTACTAAGAGTGCATTATATACACTCACTGAGACTTCCTTTTTTGATTTTGACATCCTCAAAGATGGGAAGTCTTTTTTTATTTACTTTATCCTCCCTACCTCATTACCTCATCACCCTATAAACAAATAACCTTTCCGATTACAAAATA
>JBGCFJ010001037.1:0-4368 GCA_045106885.1 Saprospiraceae bacterium | reverse complement strand
ATAATTAGCCAGTTAGGCTAGTCAATTTTTCTTCTAAGGAATTCAAAAAATGCTTGCATAATGGATTATACAAGCATTTTTTGAGTTTCTTAGAAGGAAAAAAGGCAGTATAAATGGTTGATTATTTCTTCCTCTTTGCCTTAGTGCTTTTAGAATTTCAAGTTCTAGAAGCACTTTTATACGATTGATACTAGCATAAACACTAATTAGCATGGAAGATTTATTAGAAAAAATAAGAAAAATTGAAGCATTAATTGAAGGGGCAAAAACAAGCGGAGAAAAAAATGCTGCAATCTCAGCTAAAGATAGAGTTTACAAAAAATTGCTAGAAGAAAAAAAGACCCAGAAAGTGGAGTACACCCTTCGTACTTCAGATAGTTGGCATAAGAAATTATTAGTGGCAATTTGTAGGAAATATGGAATAAGACCATATAGATACAAAAGGCAAAAATACACAACGGTAATGGTTCATGTTAATGAACAATTCATGGAAGATGTTTTATGGAAGGAATATTTAGAATATGCTAAACACTTAGAGTTATTAGTTGAAGAAGTAACCAATAACATCATCAGAAAAATTCATGCGGATGATGAGGAAGATGTTATTCATGGAAAATTAGAATAAGGAAAATATAGGCAAGTTTATCGAAGTAGTTGAGACTTTTGTTAAGTTTTACATTTATTATTTTCAATTTTAGATTTAAGAATGTCAACTACTTTTGTGAATTTGATAAACTTGTCAACTATTGTAATATATTTTAAATTATTCCATGATTATTCTCCACAGTCATCTTGTTCTAGCCAATATTAAGGATGTCCGTCTTAGTGATTATGTTATTGGTATCTTTCCTCAAATACCTTCTAGAAAAGGGGTGAAAAAGGCGATAAAGAATGGACAAGTTTATATCGATGGTATCCAAGCAAATACAGGGAATTGGGTAAGGACAGGACAAAAAATTGAATTGGTGGCACTCGATAGAAAACCGCCTAAAATTTATCAATTGGATTTACCCGTTATATATGAAGATGACCAACTAGCAGTCATTCAGAAACCCGCAGGAATTATTGTTAGCGGCAATCAATTTCATACTATTCAAAATGCTTTGCTGCATAATTTGACGCCCTCCAAAGCTATAGATGCCTTTCAATTACCTCGCCCTGTCCATCGTTTAGACCATGCGACTAGTGGTTTATTATTAATTGCCAAAACAACGACTGCGAATATTCATTTAAGTGAACAATTCAAAAATAAAACGATACAGAAAAAGTATCAAGCAGTTGCCATTGGACAATTATCGAAATCAACAGGTTTAATTACTGAACAAATTGAAGGTAAAGAAGCGATAACAAAATATGAAGTTATCCAAATGGTACGGTCTTTAAAAACAGGTCATTTGTCCTTATTAAATTTATACCCGCAGACTGGCAGAACTCACCAATTACGCATTCATCTAGCTGATTTGGGGCATCCCATTTTAGGTGATAAATTATATCATGGCGCTACACCATTATTGAAAGGAAAAGGGTTGTTTTTATCAGCAGTTGAATTGACCTTTGAGCATCCTATTGGTAGTGAAATGAGGAATTTTAAGATAGAGACGCCTGCTAAATTTAGGTATCGTTTGGAGCAGGAAGAACGGCGGTGGTTGAAGAAGAATAGGTAAAGACTTGCTGTATAAGGGAACTTTAAATTTTAGCACAATAATTACAGTAAGTAATCGGACAAATTTAAGTTAACAACTTTATTTTGTGCTATTTGTGTCAAAAAGTACATGTATTTGGGCTCAAAGTGATTTAGGTGGGTCAACAGTAGCTTAGACCTCTGGTCTGAGTAGAAAATCGTGTTACCGCTGTACTCAAACCTACTCAGACCAGAGGTCTAAGCTACAATTCTCCACCCATATCATTTTGAACCTGTATTTGAGTGTAAATGTAAGCTACACTCGTCAAAAAAAACGCCATGTCCTCTATGAACGCTGTACCTCTGTGGTGAAAAAAATGTTAGTTTATTTTTGTCTTAGTGACGAGGTAGAAATAAAGTGTGCCAGATTACGCAGTTGTTTTTTCTTCTAAGGGCGCTTAAAAAATCGCATATAGCCAAGCTACATAAGGCTTTTTTAAGGGTTCTTAGAAGGAAATAAGAACAAGTAATATGGCTCAATTTATTCCTGCGTCGTCACTTAGTACTTATTTAGCAAAATACCTCTCATTTACTCATGCTCTCATCTGCCTACTTTTCCCTTTAGGCATTAATCAATCAACTTAAAAACAAAAAATTCCAATAATGCTTCCAATTCTTCTGTATTACCATTCTCCATATTTAAATCCGTTAATTTGGGCAAGTGCTGAGCAAAATACATCTGATTATTAGACATTTCTAGCAGGTTACTTGCTAAGGTTTTGGGGTAAGGAAAGTCTGGATTGACGGCAGAAATAATACCAGCAATCTTCTGTCCCAATGCTTTATAAGGCGTAAAAAAGCCCATTTTATTTTCTTTATCTACATCGCTGATATGATAAGCTTTAATGCCTTCTTTGATGACAATATTATGCAATAAATCTCGGTCAATATATTCTGCTGGTGTGGCTAATCGAATGGTATCTATAATCGTTTTGATGGTTATTTTTAATCTTCTTCGAGGATCATCGACATTCATAGAATTAAAGTCTATCCGAAACCTTACCCATTCCCAATACCAAGAAACTAGATAGACCAATAAGGCATGTTTGTTTTCAAAATAGCGGTAAATGGAGGCTTCGGTGGAACTCATTGCCGTTGCCAATTTTTTAAAAGTAAAACTTTCAATACCAATTTTATCAATTAAGATAATTCCTTCCTTTATTATTTTTTTACCCAGTTTAGTCTCCTGTGGGTCTCTAAGATAAAGATTGGAATTTACTTTTATTTGAACGGAAACCGCCATAATTTTGCTATTAGTCGTCTTGTTTAGGAACGTGAAAAAAATAACTTTACATTTTTCATGGTGGTTTTGCCTAAAAAGAATGTAAAGTTATTTTTTCGACGTTCCTTAATCACTAAAATACGACAAAGTTAATAGAAAAGATAGTTTTACTATAATTCAAAGAGTAAAAAATATTATTCTTTGAAATTCTACCCATTTTTGCAGTAGGCATTCAATTCTTGACTGGGCTTTCATTTTGTCTATTAATTTCTGACAATTATCCAAAAAACATCAGCGCAAACCGATAAAAAATAAAAACTTAGCCAGTGTATTCGGTAAAACACAACGTGTCCGACACCTCCGAAGGTGTCCGACACGTTAGCCTTCGGAGGTGTCCGACCCATTGAATTCACTCAGCACTTCCTCCCAAAGTTGTTGACATTTAGGCGAAAACATTCCCATGTGTGCAATCTTCTCCACCCCATAATCTTCAGGTTTTAATCTAACCACTTCTAAATCCGTACTAGCAAAATCCACTTTATAATGCGGAATACAACGTTCCGTAGCAATCAGGTCATCCACCGTGAAATAGGCTTTTATAGGAACTTTTACTTCCGAATAATACTGTTGAATACCACGGTTCTCCATGATTTTGGAATGTGGCAATCGACGAATGCCCCAAGACCACCAATCCCAAGTGACACCCTTTGGCCAATCATTGCCTAGGCCCATTCGACTAGCAGGAAAATAGCCATTTAGTAAAGCAATTAATGGAAATATGGTAGCCCACTTCAATCCCATTTTCCATCGACCTTTAGCCGCATTGTTTTGCCAATTACCATAAGACGGCACAAAAGTAACGACCTTATCTATTTGATTAATATTATCTGCCAAACCAATAATCTGTCCGCCCATACTATGCCCCACTATAAATCTTTTTTGACTAGGATATTTTTCGACCATCCAATCAATTACTGTGGGAATATCTAACTGCCCCCAATCAACAATAGAGGCCTTAAATCCCTTTAAATTAGCAGGGGCAGATTCCCCCACACCTCGATAATCATACGTCAACACATCATAATTTTGCTGTGCCAACCAATGGGCAAATCGAGCATAGGGTTTTTGGTCTATACAAGTACCAGAATTAATCGCAATAATAGCTTTAGGGGTTTTATGCTGCCAATAGGTGGCGGCTAATTCATATCCGTCTCTAGCGTTGAATTTAATTTTTTTGCCAATAATTTCCATCTAGCAATGATAGGAAATTTTCTTGGTATTTTAATCCTATCAAATTTTGATTTTTTGTTAAATATTGTTGTACATTCGTAGCAATATATTATGGGGCCTTAGCTCAGTTGGCTAGAGCGTTTGACTGGCAGTCACGAGGTCATGGGTTCGCCTCCCCTACGCTCCACCATAAAAAACCTGTCGGACACCTCCAAAGGTGTCCGTCACGTTTTTT
>JBGCFJ010001036.1:0-2776 GCA_045106885.1 Saprospiraceae bacterium | reverse complement strand
TTTTGATGAACATCAAATTTTAGATATTATCACTGTCATTTCTCAGTATGTTTATTTTTCGCTGGTCAATAATGTCTTTCAAGTCGAGCTAGAAGCGGCTATTGAACCAATGCCTAATGTAGGAAGCAGTAAATAGTTGGTGACGAAAATAACAATATATTTTTTAGTCGGCGAGGCCGATAAGTAAGAATGTGAATTTATTAAATCAGCATTCCTATGAAACACTATAAAACACTAAACGGATTTATAATCCCTGAACTTCAACATACTCCTATGGGAAAACTGTGATTAATTAGCATTAAAACCCGACTGTCATTTGGCAGTTGGATTAGTGTACAGTTTATTTTATCCATTACGAAAATCAACAAAAGATGATAATCCAAAAAAAAATTGCCAAAAAATCGTCATTTTACACAAGAAAGAAAGCACTTGAAAACCTAGCAGCAACACTTTTAAAAGATACTACGATTCAAGAAAAAATTATTGCTTCCTACATGGAGGCAACAGGTTTTACCTACCAAAATTTAATGAATCGGGAAATTATAGAACCTGCCACTATTTTAAAAAATCTAGGTGAACCGAACGACTTTATAGATTGGGAAATTGGGGATATGAGTGTTAGGAAGCCGCTAGGGAAAGTGGCTATTCTATTACCCAAAAATGGGGTAGGTATTACTTTTGCAAAGGCTGCTGCTGCCGCTTATTTAATGGGGAATGAGACCATCGTGAAATTTCCAAGACAGCTGGCAAAAACAGCGGTTATTTTCAAAGAATTATACAGCAAACACTTAAACGGTTTAACATTTGCCCCAATTCATAGTAGTTCCAAAGCCTTTTTACAGCAATGTATGCTGGACTCTGAAATAAAAGCAGTCGTCATTTATGGAGATGATAAATGGATTAATGACTATGCTTTATTGGCTAGAAGAACAGGGACTAAGCTTATTTTTGAAGGTCCTGGAAACGACCCACAAATAGTATTGCCAGATGCTAATATTGAGAATGCCGTTGACAACGCCATTAAAGGAGGCATGAATAACGGGGGACAGTCTTGTTCTGCCTTAGAACGGTTTTTTATCCATGATACTATCTATGAAGAATTTTCGGAACGCTTAATTGCCAAATTAGCTACCATTAGATATGGTTCTCCCGAAGATAAGGCAGTAGAATTAGGACCACTTTATTCTGAAATTGTCCTTAAACGGATTCAGCAGCAAATCAAAGATGCTGTTTCAAAAGGTGGTCAATTAAAATTGGGTGGTAAGATTATAAAGAGTGGCTACCAAAACCTCCATTTATGTACGCCCACCGTTTTAACAGAATGCCAATTAGAGATGGAAGTAGTAGCCAATGAAACATTTGGTCCTGTTTTTCCGCTGGTGCGATTTGGCAATAATCTGGATAATTTATTAAATGCTTTGGATCAAACAGATTATGGGCTTAATGCCACGCTCTGTACGTCAAAACAATGGTCTGAAGACAGCTCAGCTGTATGGAATTATTTAAAAAGCACTCACCGCAATGTCTACCTTAATTCTAATGCAACCAGCCCAGAAAATCGACCTTCCAGGATACTCGATGGTGGTTTTAAACGCTCAGGATTTGTTTGGGAACGGACGGATAGAAGTTATATACAACGAGAGGGGCGGCGCTATCTTTTGGAGGAGTTGTCTGCGCCCACAGGTTTTTAGTTTTTCAATTAGCGCCAATTGAAAGAAAAGATAAAATCAATATAAACCAATATCTAAAAATACAAAAGTCTTATTGCAGCGACCAACAGTTCAAAACCTCCTTTTTTAAACTTTTAAATTCTTTTATTATGAAATTATTGAAACTATTTGCCCTAATTATTGCTGGGATAGCACTAACACTTCCATCTTGTGTTAAGGAAAAAATCATCGAAGAACAACCAATTTTGGAAAAAGCGACCTCCCGCTCTTCAATGGATATAGAACAAAAGTTTAGGGAGACTTTTCGCAGTATTATTGTAAAATTAGACGCTGCTAATAAAAACTCAAATGGCCAATTGTTAAGTCTTTTAAATCAGTTGAAGGAGATATCCAATGAACGTCATCTAAATGTACTTAGGAGTTCTGGACTCTTAGACATGGAAGATTTGATAGCAACCACCGAACAACTCCAAACCTATGGCAATGAGCTAATAAACCTAAAAAGACAAGATTATCCAAATAGGATTATTGGAGAAGAAAATGGGACGAATTTTCTCACTAATATCGTTGGAGACGAAATGAATGATAATTTTCTGACTAATATCGTTGGAGATGAAGTAGGTACTAATTTTTTGACTAATATCATTGGGACGGAAATGAATGATAATTTTCTCACGGGTATTATTGGAACTGAAATGGACAGTCAATTTCTAATCGACGGTTGGCCAAGCTGGCTAGGAGGACCACACTATTCTGATAATTGTGATTGTCATGATTACCTTAATTCAGACGGAATATCCTTTTATTGGCAAACATGTTCAGAAGTAATGTTCTGGGGATTATTTGAAACAGGCAATTGGAGCGAACCTGTAGTTGAACTTGGAACTTGTAAATAAAGTTTTTCAACGTCATTTAACTGGCAATTGTAAAATCTGTTTTAGACATACTCTTAATCCTCACCATCTTTCTAACTGCCCTAAAAATGGAGTTGCTGTGCAAGTGGCTTCCATTTTTAGGTAGTAATAAATCATCACCAATAACATCATTTACCAATGAAAAAAAATGCTGCCATTTCCTTTATTCTACTTTTTTTGGGCTATTTACCT
>JBGCFJ010001035.1:0-14678 GCA_045106885.1 Saprospiraceae bacterium | reverse complement strand
TATTTGCTTTACCAGTAAATCTTCCATCTTTACCTCCATCTGGTCCTTTTGTAAAAGAAACTACCCCAAATCCCAATATATCTTGACAAATTGAATTTACCAGCTCTTCAAATTCATCATCACTTAAATAAACCAATATGTTATTATACTTCATATTATTAAATTGTTCATTTTAAGTTTTTTGGATGCAATATCTAGGTCTTTTTGTCTTTAATCCTAGAGGTCAAAGGTAGAAAAATTTATTAAAAAAAACTAATTGTTTTACTATTGTACTTATACTTCCCGCATCCGCCCCTGCACCACCAAAGCAGAAAAAACAGTCAACCCCCCAATAACCAAAATAGCATACGACACCCCAAACACATCTGCAATAACCCCAGAAAGCAAAGCACCAATAGCATAGCCCATATCTCGCCAAAGGCGAAAAACGCCAATCGTTTCTGGGCGTTGCAAAGGCGTGGTATTATTAGCAATGACTACTAAAAAAGTGGGATAGACCAAAGCGGTGCCTAATCCTAGAATCGCACAAAGGGCAATGTATGCAGAAAAGTCAGTAATATAATTCAAGGCTAAAATGGCAATGCCTTGTAAAAGCATGCCCCAAAACAAGATTTTTTTATTAGAATACCTATCTGCCATACTGCCTGTAAATAATTGCCCAATGCCCCAAACAGCAGGGTAAACGGCTGCAATAATACCAATCGCCTCCTTATCAAATTGTTGTTGGAATAACAGAATGGGCAATAAGCCCCATATCATGCCGTCATTGAGGTTATTAATCAATCCTGCTTGGGTAGTGGCACTTAGGTTGGGATGCTGGAAGGTGGTATGCCAAAAGACGTTTTTAGTTGGAGCTTGCTTTTGAGTGCCTTTTGTTTCTAATTGCACATGGTGACGGGTATCTTTTACCACAAAAATGGAAAATACTAAGCCCAATATTGCCAAAGCAAAACCTAGATAAAAAGGGTAGGGGCGTAATCCGTATTCATCTGCTATCCATGCCGTCAAAAAAGTTAAGATGCCAACGGCAAAGTAGCCCGAAAATTCATTTAAGCCCATCGCAAAGCCTCTTTCCTTTTCTCCTACTAAATCAATTTTCATGACGACCGTACTTGACCATGCCAATCCTTGATTGATACCTAAAAGAATATTGGCAAAAATGATAACTTCCCAAGAGTTAGCCAGAATGAGTAAAAGGGGTATTGGCAGCGCAAAAAGCCAACCAATAATCAATAGATTCTTTCTACCAATCCGATTGGCAAATCTTCCTGTAAAATAATTGGTGAGTGCTTTAGAGATACCAAAGGCAATGATAAAGGAAAGAATAGCAGTTTTACTAGTAAGACCTAATTCTTCCGCTGCTATTTCTGGTAAAATAGACCGTTCTAAGCCGACCATACCTCCAACAAAGGCATTGACTAAAACCAATATCCAAAATTGGAAGGCATTTTCTTTTAAACCTTGCTGGATATTGGTGTTTGTCATGGCTTTTATTTTTTCTGACTTTAGGTATTATGATTGGTTTGAATAGCACTAACCGTCCAAAAATCAGTTTCGTTATTGTTTCTTTTTTGATAACATGCTACGGCATCTTCTAAATACATAAACTGATTTTCTTTACCAATTTCATCCATCAATCCTGCCTTATAAAGGCGGTCTCTAACTGGCCCAATAATATCTGAGATATATAATTTAATCTCCTTACTTTTAAGAAAAGTATTCGTTTCGCTCAAAGCATTTAAACCGCTAGAGTCGATGTCATGGATACTAGAGGCATCTAAAATTAATGCATCTAATGGTTGGGATTGAGTTTCTACCAAATTTTCAATAAACTCTTTAAAATAAAGTGCATTGGCAAAAAACAACTGGCTATCAAAGCGAACAATAGCACAGGCTGGAATTTGAGTAGCCTCTGGAAAGCGAGTTATATTCCGAAAATACTTAGTACTAGGTAATTGTCCTAAAACTGCAATATGTGGTTGAGAACTTCGATACATTACCAGTACTATTGATAAAACAACTCCTGCTAACACTCCTTCTTCTATACCTAAAACTAAGGTGATAATAAAAGTGAGGAGCATCATAAAAAAATCTCCTCGATGGGTATGCCATAGGTGTTTTGCCTCTTTTAAATCAAATAAACTTTTTACGGATAATAATACAATTGCCGCTAATATTGCTTTGGGAAGAAAATAAAATAGGGGCGTTAGAAAAAGTAAGGTTAAGCCAATTAAAACAACTGTAATAATTGATGCCATGCCCGATTTTGCACCACTTTCACTATTAACTGCCGACCGAGTAAAGCTCCCTGAGGTAGGAATGGCTTGAAAAAATGAACTCGCTATTTTGGACACACCTAAGGCTAATAATTCCTGATTGGCATCTATCTTATAATTTTTATGCTTAGCCTCCCAAACTTTGGCTATACTAAAACATTCCACTATACAGATAACGGTTACGGTTAACACCGTTGGAAAAACAGCTTTGATATTTTCCATCGTCCAATCTGGTAATTGAAAAGCAGGTAAACCTTCTGGGACATTTTTTACAATATCAATTCCTTTTTGGTCTAAACCTAAAAACTTAACCAATAACGTACCTAAAACAGCAACGATTAGAGCGCCAGGTAAAGCTTTATTGATTTTTTTCAACAATAGCATAATTGCAATACCTCCCAAACAAAATACAACAGTAGGCAGATGGGTTTCTCCAATATGTTGAAAAGCATATCCAATCGTTTCCCCTAAAGATGGCAGTCGAGGGATTTCAATACCCAATAAATATTTTAATTGACTTACAGCAATGATAATTGCAGCAGCAGAGGTAAAACCTGCGATTACAGGATGGGATAAAAAATTGGCTACAAAACCCAGTCGAACAACACCTGCTATCAATTGGACGATTCCCACTAAAAGTCCAGTAAGTATTGCTAAAGAAATATATTCTGCACTTGCTGGTTCAGCTAATTGGCTCAGTCCCGCTAAAACTAAGAGGGCAGAAATAGCAACTGGTCCAATTGACATTTGGCGAGAGGTGCCTAGAATAGCATAAATAAAGAGCGGTATTAAGCCACCATACAAACCATAAATAGGCGGCATTCCTGCTAAGAGCGCATAAGCCATCCCTTGGGGTACTAACATCACCCAAACGGTCAATCCTGCTGCCAAATCGCTTTTAAAGTAGCTTTTGGTATAGCTAGGTAGCCATTCTAATATTGGAATATATTTCTTTAAATCCATTATGCAATTATAAAAACAAAGGCGATAATTTTAGTTATCGCCTTTGTAGTGTAAAGCAAATTGTTAGTTTGCTATTGTATGCTATTTTGAGCGAACTATTAATCCGCTTTCCTATTATTCTTTCAGCTTACCATTCTTATCCATATTTGCCTTTATGTAAACTTCTTTTGCAGGCTTTAATGGTCGCTTAAACCAAAATACTCGACGTAATCCTTCAGGTCCAGGTGCAGGACGAGTCTTGGCTAACCAATCTTTATAATTTTGGAAAGATTTTTCGGTATCCACGAATATGTCTCCATATTTATCACCAGCATGCGGTTTTTCAACACGTACCTTTTGATGCCAACAATGCATCCCTGAATGAGGGTCGGGATGAACGGCATGGGTCATATTTTGATGAACCCCTCCATCTGACCAGAAGATTCTTTTACTATCGTTATCCTTACTCTCAAAAGGTCGAATCCCTTGAATCGTTTTCATCTTCCAACCACCTTTACCATCATTTTCAATATTGACGGTATTCGTTCCCCATCGGTTACCAGAATCTTGCTTTCTTCTCCATCTACCTAAGTGGTGAGAACAAGCGACGACTCCAGGTTTCATTCCCTCTGTTACCCAAACCTTGTCAATAAAAAATCCAATATCTGTGTTTATTCGAACCAAATCCCCTGTTTTGAAATTAAACCGACCTGCATCTTTTGGATGCATCCAAATCGGATTACGACTGGAAATTTCATGCAACCATTTTGAGTTAGCCGAACGGGAGTGAATCAGGGTTGGTAATCGGAAATTAGGTAACAATACATATTCTCCTTTTTCAGAATCTAATTTTTCGGGATGCACATGACTCTTAATGTATTCTGGCAAAGCATATTCTGGCCACTTCCAATCCACCATCGTTTGGGAATAAAGCTCATTCTTTCGAGTTGGGGTAGGAAAACCAATGCAGGGTTTTCCCTCCACCATCACTCCAATACTTTTGCCGTTTTTGGAGATTACTTTTGTTTTTTCATTAACGGTTGCTCCTTCCATCTCTTTCTCAGATAATGGATTTTCATTCTTCTTAAATTTATGTCGTTCTACCTCATAAGCACCATATCTCTTCATATACTCTAACTCCGTCAACCCTTCTTTCTTCGCTGTCTCGGTTAAGCCTTTAGTATTTTCAAAAATAAACTGATAGTATTCGTCAATATTTATCTTTTCCCCTTTTCGATAAGGCGATTCAAAATGCTTTCGAATCCCCATACTTCCGTCAGGGTCGATGCGCCAACTTAATTCAATCCAGAATTCATCTTCTTCCCAGACTTCTCCCGGATTAGTTTCATAAGTAAAGTTCACCTTCTTTCCTGCTCGTCTCGCTGCCTCTCTTAATACAGGTTGTCTAAAGGCAATCCATGTACCCGAATGCGTAGCATAAGAATTCAAATCATGTCGCTCAGCAGAATGCCCCATTGGAATAACATAATCCGCAAAGAAAGCGGTTTCATTCCAAGTTGGCGTCATGGCTATATGCATGCCTACCTTATCATGGTCAGATAAAGCCTCTATCCAAGAGAATCCATCAGGATAAGTCCATACTGGATTAAATACTCTCGTAAAGTAAACATCTAATTTCCCTCTTCCTTCTTTTAAGAAGTAGGGTAGAAGGATACTCATTTCAAAGAAAGACATTGGATATTCGTCTGGAAAATGTAGTTCGTTCCAGAATTTTTGGGATGGCGGTGTATCAAAAAACTTCGGTTTAAATTTATTCCAACTATTTGGAGAGGTACCTCCTTTTGTGCCGGCACTTCCCGTTAAGACTTGTAGGAAGTGTAAACATCTAGCCACTTGCCAACCGCCTTCATTTCCTGCGGTTGCACTTCGCCATGTATGAGAGGCAAAATGTTCTCCTGCCTCACCAATTAATCGAGCGACATCAATAATCGTTTCCGCTTTAACGCCACTTTCTTGTTCGCCATATTCGGGTGTAAACGCCGCATAATGCTCAATCATTTTAGCGATGGCATTTTCAAAGGTTACAGGCGTATTTGGGTGTAATTTTTCTAAATACTCCTGCCAATTCACCCAATTTTCTATATACGCTCGATTGTATAAGCCTTCTTCTAAAATGATTTTAGCCATTGCCAATAAGACCGCAGCCTCAGAACCTGGAGAAGTTGGCATCCAATAATCCGACATACTGGCGGTATTGGATAGTCTAGGGTCCATTGTTGCCAATTTCGCCCCTTTCATCTTTGCCTCAATAATTCGCTGTGCATGTGGATTGAAATAATGGCCACTTTCTAAATGCGCAGAAATTAAGAGGATAAATTTAGCATTCGCATGGTCTGGCGAAGGTCTGTCATAGCCATACCATAAGTGATAACCCAATCGAGCATTGGAAGAACAAACATTCGTGTGTGAATTATGTCCATCCACTCCCCAAGCTTGAATTACTCGGTTAGCATAGCCTTCGTGTCCAGGGCGACCTACATGATAAGCAATTTCATTATTCCTTTCTTCTTGAATGGCTTTACGCATTTTTCCTGCAATCTCATCCAATACTTCATCCCAAGTTACTCTTTCCCATTCTCCTGCCCCTCTTTTACCTACTCTTTTTAGCGGATATAAAATTCTATCAGGGTCGGTAATTTGATTAATCGTAGCAGGACCTTTTGCACAGTTTCTACCTCTACTACCAGGGTGATGTGGATTACCCTCAAACTTCCTGATTTCCATTTTATCCTTGTCCACATAAGCAGTCAAACCACAAGCTGACTCACAATTAAAACAGGTAGTTGGTACAATGGTATAATTTTTCTTTTCGACCTTAGGCCATGCTTTTGCCTCATATTCTGTCCAATCATCCCATTGGTCCATTGGGGGAAACTTTGTCAAATCGCCATTTGGCATTAATCTCTGTAAGTTTCCTTCCCGCTCTTTACTCAAATCAGGGATTAACTTTAGTTTCTCGGCTATTTTTTCTATGAAAGTTCTTTTCTTATTCATTTTTTTTCTTTTAACGCTAAAGGAATCTGACTTCATATAGATTGGCATGTAGCCAACTGCTTACCGCTGACTATGTAAGCGGTATTCTTTGTGGTGCCTCGACCCAGATGTGTTCTGTGAAATAAATGCCTATTAATACTAAAACTCCTGCTACTGCCATCATCATCGGATTGCCTCCACTCATCATCAGTAAAACAACTGGAATAATATTACCAAGTAGAATTGTACCTCCATAAAATAGTTTAGCATATTGCCCTTTCGTTATCATGTTAGACACTCGACCTGCATCCACCGTTGGATGGGTAGTAGTCAATTCAAAAAGAAGGGTGGCTAAGTTTACCCCAATTGAACCCAATAGCATATATTTCAAATAAGTCATCCAATCAGCTGTTCCTTCCGTAAATAAAGCAACAATTGCAAAGGCTGCTGCACCTGCCATCAAACTATGCACTAACATGTGAATGGATAGGGTAGGGCTTTGCCAAAAATCTCGACCCTTTGCTTGTGCAAAAAGGAAAGCGGTATATACCGCAACCGTTGCTGCCACTAAAGCTGTTAAGCCATTTAAAACAGGTTGTAAAAAGTCCCATCCAAAATATAAGGCTGCACCTAAAGCAGTTAATAAACCACCATAAGCCGTGATTGCATAGCCTCCTTTCACTAACCAAGAACCCCAATGTGGTCGTAATAACACATAAAAGAAACGCTTTGGTTGGTCCAAATCCATTATCAATAAAATACCTGTTGCCGTTAGGAAGAATAAGCCTAAACCATAACTCCACCAAGAGATTTCGGCATCTGGTCTAGCAAATCCAAATAACATCGCTATAAAAGGTACTAAAAAAGCACCTGCTGAAATAGCTTTTGTAAATACATAAGCAGATACTTCCCATCCCCAAAGAATACCCTTATCAGGTGTATCATATACTCGCTTAGCCTCTTTACCCATGATTAACTCAATAGACCGTTGCGGTCCATTCTTAGCAATCTCTCCAGCAGAGGAATATTGTTTTTCTGCCTCTAATAAAGAAGTAATAACATCTCCATTTGAAAAGGCTAATTTTTCTGCCTCCTTCGCAAAATGCCCTACACCTGTTGCCTGATTACTCCAAAGATATTCTCCTGTTTTGGGTGTAGCGTTTGGATTCAGAGAGACTTCATCTGCTCCGATATAAAATAGATTAGGTTGTGTTCCTTTTTCAGGTTTTCTAACCGTCACCGCTTGTCTGGCTAGTAATTGAGCGATTTCAGTAGTCGAATCTTCCATATCACCCGAAATAATCGCATGTTCTGGACAAACATTCACACAAGCAGGTTCTAATCCAACATCAATACGGTGGGCACAATAATTACATTTTGCCGCCGTACTGGTTTCTGGGTCAATATATAAAGCGTCATAAGGACAAGCTTGCATACAGGATTTACATCCAATACATCGGTCCTTATCAAAGTCCACTATGCCGTCCTTTCTGAAATATAAAGCCTCAGTTGGGCATATTTCGACACAAGGGGCATCGGTACAATGATTACAACGCATGACGGAAAATAGTCGCCGAGTATCAGGAAATTCTCCTTTTTCTACTTGTTTAACCCAAGTTCGATTGACTCCAACTGGTACATCATGCTCACTTTTACAAGCAGTCGTACAGGCATGGCAGCCAATACATTTTCGATTATCTATGACAAAGCCGTATTTCATACTAAATGGTTCGTTTTGTACAGTATTTTATATTTAAAACCAAATGTATGTAAATATTTTCATATTTTCAAATAAAAAGAGAAAGTATTAACAAAAACAATAAGTATTCGTATTAGGATATCGGGTGTTATTTATCTGTATTAGTAGCAGTATTCTAAAATAATGAAATGGCGAAACAAAGAATTTTTAAAAGAATATCAAAAAAAGCAAAGAAGGTACTTGAAATGTCAGAAACTTACGATGTAGAGTTCGAAGAAAGTGCTAATAATTTTAAGGGGGATGATTTGATATCATTTGCCAATTCGGAATATGGAGGTACAATTAATAATAGCCTAAAAGAAATCCATCAATTAAATTAGTTTGCAATGATTAAGGCTAAAACTAAAAGAATATCTAAAATCTATTTGATTGGAATATTGGCTAAGCTAGACAGCCACTCTAATATAGTTTTTTCATTTTATTCCCTAAATTAACAAAACCAACCATCATTTTTGGTAGTTGGCTTTGCTTTGATTTAATGCTATTCAGTACAGGGTATTCCTCGTATGGTTGTTCCTCAGTATCGCCATACGCCACTTGGCCAGATAAGGTAAAGTTTGGAAATAAAAGTTGCTCTTAGTTCCATATAAAAGAGTACCTTTTGTTTGTTCCATTAGAATCTACTGAATATCCAGTTTAATTTTCGAGCTATCTTTTTCCTCAATGGCTATAGTATCTACTGCCCATAGCCTTCTTGATGGGTACGCCTCTGGATATGGCTGTTTTTTTAGGGTCACCTGATAAGTGAGCATCTTTTCCATAATACCCGATATAAACAGCATTCGATTTAATACCTACATCCGCTAATACGTCTTTTAATCGAACTCCCTTCCAAGCCGCACAACCAACTGCACCGATAGACCATTGATTCCCTTTGGCAGGTGGATTGAATTCTTTTCGACCATTACCCCCGCATTCCAAGGTTAATTGGTAGGTATAGTTTTTAAACCGACTCTTTAACTCATTAAGGGTAAAAGTCTTTGACTTATCGGCAGATTCGCCTTCAATAGTTAAAGTCCACTTGCTAATATCTATAGAAGACTTTTCTGGTGGAATACCATTATTTCGTACAAAAAATCGGTCACTCGATGTTAGGGCCTCGTCCAATAAATGAGCAGGGGTTTCCGCATTAATGGGGCGGTCATTTAAGACCGTCATTTCTGGGTGCTTATCTGGTAAACCCAAAATAGCCTTTCCATCTAAAGGTAATGACGAAAATTTTAAAGGACTATTATTAGCAAGTAGAAGGTCTGTTCCTAAGGCTAGAGACAATGCAGTTAGTCCTCCATTTTTAAGAAATTTCCGCCGATTTTTTATTGTCGAATTTTTATCCATTGTACACTATTAATTATAAGCAATAAAGGTAGGTGGATAGTAATAATATATTCGTGACTTTTGTCACAAAAGGCTTTTTTTAGGAAAATGAAATGCCCATTCTATTAAAAAACGAGAATAGTATCTTTCCGAAGACACTAATGAATTACTACCTACAAAAAAAGGAATAGCTAATTGCTACTCCTTCTTTTATAAAATATTCAATATATTTAAATCAAAACATTACTTTGCTAATGTTGATGGACAAACGAAAGCAGTTGTCGGAATCTTTGAGGCTGCAATATCATCGAACTTAGCTTGAACATTCACTATATTCTCAAATCCTCTCGCTTTCAAGATAGAGGCAGCAATCGTTGAACGGTAACCACTACGGCAATGCATGTGATATAAAGTATCTTTGTTTACTTCACTCATGTGCTTATTGATAAAATCTAAAGCAAAATTTTGTGAATCCTCAACATGTTCTCCTTCCCATTCACTAGGCTTTCGAACGTCTAGTACCTTAATGTTTTTGTTCTTAGAGTAGATACTCTCAAATTTATCAGGACCTATCGTCTCAATGGTATCAATTTCTTTTCCCGCTTTTTCCCAAGCCTCGAAACCACCTTTTAAATAACCAATAGAATTGTCATAACCGACTCTGGCTAATCGTTTTACCGTTTCTTTATTTCTTCTTGCAGGGGCCACAATTAATATCGGTTGATTAATATCAGGAACTAACGCACCTACCCACGGAGCAAAGCTACTATCCAAACCAATAAAAATAGAGTTAGGAATAAATCCTTTGACAAATTCTTCTTTACTTCTAACATCTAAAATCAATGCCTCCGTTTCGTTTGCTGCTGCCTCAAAAGCCCTTGGTGATAATGCTTTTGTCCCTTTTTTCATTACCGCATCAATACTACCAATTCCATTTTTATTCAATTGGGCATTCAGAGAAAAATACTGTGGTGGTGGCATTAAACCATCCGTTACTTCCTTAATAAACTCTTCTCTAGTCATATCTGCTCTAAGCGCATAATTGGTTTTCTTTTGGTTGCCCAAAGTATCCCAAGTCTCACTACTCATATTCTTACCACAAGCTGAACCTGCTCCATGTGCTGGATAAACTAACACCTCATCTGGTAAAGTCATAATCTTAGTTCTCAAACTATCATATAACCAACCTGCCAAATCTTCCTTGGTGATTTTTCCCATTTTCTGTGCTAAATCAGGACGACCAACATCCCCAATAAATAGGGTGTCCCCTGTGAAAATAGCGTGTTCTTTTCCGTTTTTGTCCTTTAACAAATAGGTGGTACTTTCTAATGTATGCCCTGGAGTGTGTAGTACCGTAATGGTCACATCTCCTATTTTGAACACTTCGCCATCTTTGGCTAAATGTTTTTCATATTCCGTTTTAGCATTCGGTCCATAAACGATTTGTGCGCCTGATTTTTTGGCTAAATCTAAATGGCCAGAAACAAAGTCTGCATGAAAATGAGTTTCAAAAATATATTTGATGGTCACTTTATTATCTTCAGCTCTTTCCATGTAAGGCTGTGTTTCCCGTAAAGGGTCGATAATAGCAGCCTCTCCATTGCTTTCTATATAATAAGCTCCTTGAGCTAAGCATCCAGTATAAATTTGTTCGATTTTCATGATTACTTTGCTTTTTTAATTTATTCTCTTAATTAAAATTAATATATCATCCTATACAACATCAAATATATGTAAATATATTCATGTTTTCAAATAAAAAAATATAATCTTCTTAAATATTGTTTTAGAAAGACTTATTTTTCATGCAAAACTCTTGCAACAACGCAGTTTCGTAAAATAATATGCTGCTATTGACAGAAGGAGTTTACTTTAATATCAACAAGCCAATGTACCTTCTGCTGGATGAGGATACATATCACGTTCCTCTTCATTTGGACGAGCTTTCAAACACTTAAAATCTTTTTCGATTAGGATTAAGATTTCTTCTCCTTCAGCATTGATGGTTTGTTCTAAACTTATTTTATCGGAATGTACCCAATCATCTGCTATTGATGTAGGTAACATAACTGTTATTTCATTCAAATTATAGCTTGCTCCAATGAAAGTCGAATCGCTTTTTTGTACCGTATAATTCAACTGGCGAAAAGCTGTTGGTCCAAATTTAAGTATTTCCGTCACTTTTCCTTCCGTTGCTAATTGCTGAACTTCTGATTGAGTGAGCCGAAGTCTTACGGAATTGCCTTTGATGCGTAATTTCATTTTATATACTTTATGTTGTTCCTTTATCCAATTTTGCCTCTATTCTTTCCAAACGTTTTTCTAATTGAATCAACTTCTCTAATATCAAAACATGGGTCTTCTTAGCATCGATTCCAACTGGGCTTTTATCGCTGTGAATTTCTTCAGCAATAGCCTCATAGGCTGTTTTTTCAATTTTTAATTCATCCATAATGTTAATATGATTTGGATTGTTAGTACGCTGTAAAATACTAGATATAGATTATGACAATCCGCTTTTGGACATTACCTTTCTCTTAGGTCGCCCAGGTGCAATATGAATCCAAATTGAGCGAGAGATTCTAAATAACCAAACAAAAAAAGTAGCAGAAAAAAGAATTAATGCTAAAGTTGCTTGATTCACACTCATATCTAATAGCATAATACAGGTTCCGCCAAAGAAAACACTTACCCATCCCCAAAAAATATATGAGATAAACATTGCTCCCCAATAAAATCCAGGTTCTGGAAAATAATTGAGTTTACAATTAGGACACTCTTTTGGCATGTCAAAAGGTTTTTGAAACGACCAAGTAGCTGTTTCAAATAAGTCTCCTTCGTGGCATTCAGGGCATTTCATTTTCATAACGGATGAAAATGCACTCATTTTTTTATTGGTTTCTGACATAATTTATTTTTTATAGGCGACTAATCGAATGACTTCCGCCTCACCTTGATGAAAAGTTCCTTCGTCTAATTTTATTACCTTTTGTTTAGCTACATCTATGTTTAGCTGTTCTTCAAAATCTTCGTATAACTCAGCTATAGAAAATAGCATATCGGGATTTTTAGGTCCTCCTGAATTATACAATAGTTGAGCCTTTGAAAAAACTTCCATCATTAAAATCCCTCCTTTTTTAAGTGTGGAGATGACTTCTTGATGCAAATTGCGTTTTATTTCTTTAGTCCCATGCGTATAAAATAGCCCTACAGCATCATAAGTAGCTGGAGTAAAATCAAAATCCTCGTGACCTTTCAATTGAAAATTGATGCTAACTCCATTTTGATTAGCTAATTTTAAAGCTTTATCTTTTGCCTCAGGACTATAATCATAAGCCGTTACCTCCCAGTTTTTTGAGGCAGCGTAAACAGCATTCCGTCCTTCTCCGTCTGCTGGTAATAAAATTTTATCTCCTATAGTTCTATCTAGTATCTCTTTAAAAAACTTATTGGGAGCTTGCCCATAAGCATATTTTCTTTTCGCATACCGATTATTCCAAAAATCTTTCATAAACACTAAAGTAGCAACCAAACAATATATGACAATATGTTCATGTTTTTAAATAAAAAAAAGCAACTACATATTGCAGTTACAATTTTCCAAGCATTCAAGAATTAATGAAACTTCACGCTCTTTTAAAGAATAGAACATACTCCGTCCTTCTCGTTTAGCTTTCAATATTCCTCTTAAACGCATATTCTGCAAATGATGAGAAGTCAAAGACTGTTCACTCCCTAATTTTGTACAAATCTCAGATACGGATAATTTAGGATTTTGCTCTAATAAGTAGACAATTCCTAATCGTGTTGGATGAGAAACTGTTTTAAGAATAGATGCTACTCTTTCTAACCTTTCTACCAATTCTGCATTAATTTCTTTCGTTACTACCATAGTAACAAAGATATGAACATAATTTCATAAGTGCAAAAATAGGAGCATCTATTTAAATGAAAATATAAACAAATAAATACTTTTATTTATGAACATTAATTCATACATTTGTTTTTCAATATGAAATTATCATTTGCTATTACAACCAATTTTAAAATTTTTCTCCTTTCTATAAAGACTATTAATAAATTAAAATTGGTTAACTAACAAAATATCAAATCAGTTTAGTCATGGATAATAACGGAACACCAACAACTTGGACTGCAACAAAAGCAGGCCAAAATCTTCAGAAAAGACTCACCAACGAAAATACATTAAATAGTCTGGATGGTTTATTGGCAAAAATTGATAGTCTAGAAAAAGCCGTAAACAATTTAACCACCATGATGCAACAGGGTCCTGGAATGGTAGCTATGGTAACAGATATGGCTGATGAAACCTATCGCAAAGCATCAGCAAGTGGAGTAAGTATTGAAGATAGATTTGGTAATGCCGTAACCTTAGCAGAAAAGCTAACTGCTCCTGCCATGGTAGAGAAATTAAATGGACTAATGGCTTTAGCTGACCAAGCTCCTGGCTTAGTTGCTATGACGATGGACATGGTGGATGAAGGATATAGAAAAGCAGATGCTAGTGGAGTAAGTATTGATGATAGATTAGGAAATGCATTGAGTTTAGCAGAAAAGTTAACAGCGCCTGCCATGGTTCAAAAGCTAGATGGCTTAATGTCTTTAGCTGACCAAGGTCCTGGTCTAGTAGCTATGACAATGGATATGGTTGATGAGGGCTATAGAAAAGCAGATGCTAATGGAGTAAGTATTGATGAACGAATAGGGAATGCCATGGTCTTAGCAGAAAAATTAACAGCACCTGCTATGGTAGAAAAACTAGATGGTTTGATGACCTTAGCAGACCAAGCTCCTGGTCTAATTGCCATGACGATGGATATGGTCGATGAAGGAATGAAAGATGCCCTAGATAAAGGATTTGATTTACAGGCATTGGGCGATATAGCTGGTGCATCTAACAGAGCGTTAACCGCAGCAAAGGCCGAACCACCTGCCAAGGTAGGAGGTATTTTCGGATTACTCCGAGTTTTAAAGGATAATGACCGTCAAAAGGGTTTAGGATTCTTAATGAATTTCCTAAAGCATCTTGGCCGTAATTTATAAAGTTCTCCAAATTTTCATGTTGGGCGCAAACCGCCCAACCCATTTTAAATTAAATATTCGATAAACCACTAAATTTACAAAAATGGCACATCATCAAGTATTAATCGTGGGTGGAGGTTCAGCAGGTATAACTGTTGGTGCTATGCTTAGAAATAAGCCAAATCCACCTGAAGTAACTATAATTGACCCAAGCGAAAAGCATTATTACCAACCTAGCTGGACCTTAGTCGGGGCAGGTGTCTTCCCAAAAGAAGTTTCTGAAAGAAGTGAGGCAGAGTATATTCCGCCTGGTGCAAGCTGGATTAAGGATGGTGTAAAAACATTTGACC
>JBGCFJ010001034.1:0-8749 GCA_045106885.1 Saprospiraceae bacterium | reverse complement strand
ATGGAGTAAAAGATACTATTCCAGCAGATGGCATTACATTAAGTGGAAATATGGGAGGGAATAATCAATGGGTAGTAACAGATGCGCAAGGAAATATCTTAGGTTTACCTGATAATTTTACGGGTCCAGATTTTGATGATGCAGGAGCAGGTGTATGTTTTGTATGGAATTTAGCTTACGAAGATGGCTTAACAGGCTTAGCAATGGATAATAATGTTAACCAATTAGACGGCTGTTATAGTTTATCAAATAGTGTACAAGTGACGAGAGTTACAGGAGTAGATTGTGAAGGCGGAGCTGATGCTTGTTCTGCGCCAAGTGATATTGTTGTAGAAGTACTAGGTTCAAGGAAAATTCGAGTGGATTGGGAAGATGTTCCAAATGCGTCTAGATATTTAATTGAAATTCGTTTTGCGGGCAGAACTAGAATTGTAGGTAGAGGATTAATCAGACGCTCAGGAGTACATATTTTTGCTCCTTCTGGTCGAGATTACGAATTACAAATTAGCACTATTTGTGAAGATGGTAGTGAATCTCCGTTTACAGATTGGATTCCATTCAGTACGCCTGATAATGTAGTGGGAGTAGCAGAAAGTAGAAATGCTGAAAATTTCGTTGCAGATATTTCTATAGCAGAAACAGTTACTAAAGAATTAACTGTTTTCCCGAACCCAGTGAATGATTTATTAAACCTAAATTACACGATTACTGGTGAAACAGCAAGGGTAGAATTATTTCATATTTCAGGTAAAAAAGTAGGAGAACAAGTATTGTCTAATGCTACCAATAACCACAAATTAGATATGAGTAATTATACAAATGGGTTGTATTTGATTACAAAAAAAAAAAAAGGAATAGTACCAATTACTAAACGAATAGTAAAAGGCAATTTAAGATAATCATCAAGTAAATTTTAGTTTAAGGTCAGTCCTTTGTTGGGCTGACCTTTTTAGTTTTGATGCCGATTGAAATTTTAGTTGAATGATTTCATAAAGCACTTAATGGTCATGAAGACTCCAAAGTTTTTATCACAAGACCTTGGAGTGCCTCTAAGACCTCCAAGTGTCTATCCGTCAATAATATTCTTTTATATTTTTCGAATCTCTCCACTTTTCAACCGTGCCTGATAACTGACCAATTCCTTCTTCACAATAGGCGCTAATATATACAACCCAATAATATTCGGTAAAGCCACTAAAAATACTAACGCATCAGAGAAATCGAGGACTGCCGTCAATTGCATCATACAACCTAAGGCAACAAAACAACAAAAGATGAATTTAAAAATATTTTCCGCAATGGCAGATTCGCCAAACAAGTAAGTCCAACCTTTTAAGCCGTAATAAGACCACGAAATCATGGTAGAAAAAGCAAAAAGGATAGCGATGAAAGCCAGTGGAATGACGGACCAACTAATATTAGCCTCAAATGCTCTAGCTGTTAAAGCAATACCTTGAACCTCTGTTCCTGCCAAATTGGGTTCATAAACAGTTGTTAAAATAACCAAGCCTGTCATCGTACAAATTACTACAGTATCAATAAAGGGTTCTAATAAAGCGACATAACCTTCTGTAATTGGTTCATTCGTTTTTACCGCAGAATGCACAATAGAAGCAGAACCAATTCCTGCTTCGTTAGAGAAAACGGCTCGTTTAAATCCTAAAACCATGACGCTAATGATACCACCTGTCATGCCTTGGGGAGAAAAGGCTTCTGTAATAATAGCGTTAAATGCCCAAGGCACTTTTTCTATATTCATAAAAATAATAATCAAAGCAAAAGCGACATAAGTGACCGCCATAAAAGGCACAAGTTTTTCGGTGACTTTGGCAATGCTTTTTAAACCACCTAAAATAACGCCGCCGACTAAAAGTGCGATGACTATCCCAAATAGCCAACCTTTATCCGCAAAATAACTAGTCTCGCCTCCAGTCACAAATACAAATTGTTCATAGGCTTGATTGGATTGAAACATATTCCCAATACCCATACAACCAATCACCATTGAAATAGCATAAAAAATACCCAAGGGTTTGGCAATACTACCAAAACCACGTTCAGTCAATCCTTTTTCTAAGTAATACATAGGCCCACCAGAAATACTGCCATCAGGCTTTACTTTTCTATACATTACCCCTAAAACACATTCTACAAATTTGGTAGACATCCCAATTAAGCCTGCTACTATCATCCAAAAAATCGCCCCAGGACCACCAATGGTAATCAATACCGCTACATTTGCAATATTCCCAATACCAACTGTTCCAGATAAAGCAGTTGCTAAAGCTTGAAAATGACTAACTTCTCCTTCATCTTTTCCCGAATCATAATCCCCTTTAACCAAATTAATCGCATGTTTGAAACCTGTAATATTTAAGAAATTGAAATAAATCGTAAAGAATACTGCTGCACTGACCAACCAGAGTACGATTAAAGGTACTTCTGCGCCAAAAATAGGGACACTAAAAAATATAAAACGGCTCAATCCATCTGCCAACGGGCGCAAAGCTGTGTTAATAGTTTCATCAATTCCTTGTGCTTGTAAGCTTATATGACTTAAAAGAAGGAATGTTAATAAAAAAATGGGTCGAAAATATTTTTTTTGGAAAGTGGAAATGATGGTCATTAGTTGATTTAACTTATGAAGAAAGGCGGAATATAAACAATTACATAGAATTAACCTAAGATTGAAGGGGGACGAGTTGCCAGTTGTCGGTTACCAGTTGCCAGTTCAGGCTGACCGCTAATGGTGTTTGTATCGTACGTAACCGCCAAATTTATTTGGCTGGTTCTATGTAATACGCTGACAATCAATTCGGGTAGAACCTATAGAGCGTCAGATAAAAAATTGATAATTTTTAGAGGTCAGAAGTCAGACCGAAAATTAAAATTTTCTGTCAGAAGTCAGATTTAACCTAGATAAAATTCTGATATTCAAGTCATTCCCTCTATCTTCTGACAGTTTTATGTAATAAAACGGTCTGACTTCTGACATCTGCTTTTATCAATCTTTTAGCTGATTATCTAATAGAGCGTCAGCTAAAAAACTGATAAATGGTTAGTCGAACGTGTCGGACACCTTTGGAGGTGTCCGACACGTGATTATCAATTTTCAATCTGACTATCTATACCAAATAAATTTGGTGGTTACGAAACGCATTAACGGTCAGCCTGAGTTGCGAGTTACTCGTTATCCATTGTAAATAGGAGGTGTCTTAACTGGGTAATTAGATTAAAGGCATTAATTTATAACAGTGGTTTACCCATGAAATAGCTAATAGTTTTTTCAGTTGGAATAGGCTGATTCTAAATAGTTTAGGACGATTATAAACGGTTTGCTGTTAACTATAATAGCATACTTGGAAAAGATACTCTATAGAGGTATTTAGTTCTTTTGTAACTGGCAACTGATAACTAGTAACTGGCAATAGGTAACTGACAACCCATTTTGGACACCGTAATAAAATCGTTTTCTATCCAAGTTTTTCTATCATTTACTAGCATCGTATTATCTTATTCAATACATTTGTTATAACTAGTATTCTAATTAATAATTGTTTAGTGCTATTTGTACCAAATTAATATTGGTATTTTGCTAAACATACCAAAACAACAATTAAAAGATTATGTCTAGCGAAAAGATTTGGGTATTTGACACGACCCTAAGAGATGGTGAGCAAGTTCCTGGCTGCCAATTAAATACACAGGAAAAAATCGAAGTTGCTAAACAACTGGAAACCCTCGGTGTAGACATTATCGAAGCAGGTTTCCCGATTTCTAGTCCTGGAGACTTTCAATCTGTGAGAGCTATTTCTAAAGCGGTAAATTATCCGATTATTTGCGGACTTACGAGAGCAGTAGAAAAAGATATTGACGTCGCTGCGGATGCACTAAAATATGCCAAACGACCTAGAATTCATACGGGTATTGGGGCATCGGATTTTCACATTCTACATAAATTTAAGAGTACAAGAGAAGCGGTGATTGAAAGAGGCGTTCGAGCAGTTAAACATGCCAAAAAATATGTGGAAGATGTAGAATTTTATGCGGAAGATGCAGGTCGAGCAGATAATGAATTTTTAGCTAGAATGATTGAAGCAGTGATTGCTGCTGGTGCGACGGTGGTCAATATCCCAGATACAACGGGTTATTGTTTGCCTATAGATTATGGGGCAAAAATTAAATACCTAAAGGATAATGTGCCAAATATCGATAAAGCCATTATTTCGGTGCATTGTCATAATGATTTAGGCATGGCTACAGCAAATACAATTGCTGGAATCATGAACGGTGCGAGACAAGTGGAAGTAACAATTAATGGAATAGGGGAGCGAGCAGGTAATACTTCTTTGGAAGAAGTGGCGATGATTTTAAAGACCCATAAAATGGGCTATGAAACACGTATTAATACCACTAAAATATACCCTTTAAGTATGTTGGTGTCCAAGATGATGCGGATGCCGATTCAACCTAATAAAGCGATTGTTGGTAAAAATGCCTTTGCACACTCCTCAGGGATTCACCAAGATGGCGTTTTAAAGCATCGAGATAATTACGAAATCATTGCACCAGAATCAGTAGGAGTGCCGACCAATTCCATTATTCTAACAGCAAGAAGTGGACGTCATGCCTTAAAATATCACTTAGAACGCTTAGGATATGTGCAAACGACTCAAGAGTTATCCGCAACTTATGAGCGATTTTTGGTTATGGCAGATGGTAAAAAAGATGTAACGGATGATGATTTGCTAAATTTGATGGAAGGCAAGGTCACAACGGGCAGAATTGAATTAGACCATCTGCAAGTTACTTGTGGGGAATCGTTGACCCCGACTGCGACCGTTCATTTAAAAATGGGAGATGAGGTGAAAAAAGCAAGTGCCATTGGTAATGGTCCTTTTAATGCAGCGTGTATTGCCATTGACACCATTTTACAAGAACAAATTGATTTAGAAGATTATTTGATTCAATCCAATATCAATCGCAGTTACGATACGGCAAAAGTGCATGTAAAAGTGTCTAACCATAATAAATCTTATGTTGGATTTGGCGTTCATACAGATATTGTGACTGCTTCTGTTTATGCTTATTTGAATGCGATTAATAAGATTACGGCTTTGACGGTGAATATTCCAGAGGCGGAAGAGGAGGTAGCAAAAGCTTAGAATATGTTCAGCAATTCCCATTATGGAATTTTCAGTAGCTCTATTATCCAGTAATTTTCTATTACTAGATAAATTAGAGCCCTTTCGGGACCAAATGTTTCAAATGTTTTAAATAGGATGCAACTCATTCAATATCTTTTACACTAATAAATGACGAATTTATCGCTCTTCAAAAAGGCATATCATCAAACAAACTCCCTTCTTGTTTCATTTCCTCTATTTTCATAGCTTCTACCAAAAATAAAACTTCCTTTGCGCGAGTAACAGCCACATATTTTAAGTTGACTTCTTGTGTTTTTTCCCATTCCTGAAAGCCTGGTCTATCATAAGGCATTTTATCGTAATCAATAATAAAAACCCGATTTTCTTCTAGTCCTTTCGCTCTATGAATGGTTGATAATCTAATGGGGTTGTCTTTATCTGAAACATAAGCTTTGATTTTTTTCAAAATATGAGTGAGGGTCGGACAATCATTTTTCCATAATTCCACTTTTTTATGGATGAAATCTAATTTTTGGTCAAGGAAATCTAACTCTTGTTTGATGCGAATCGCTCTCTCCGTTGGGTCAACTATTCTTTCCGCATCTTTTTTTATCAGCCATTCCCAACGTTTGACAACCACCATTCTTAATTGCTCAAAGGCATACGGAATAGTCGTTAATTTTTGTTGTAATTCTCCTTGTTTGAAAATGTTTTTGAGTTCGCCAATAAACTCAGTCGCTTCATCCTTGTGGATTTGTACTTTGATATTTTTATCAATAAAATCAAACACCAATAAAACTAAACCTGAGCGTAATCGACTGATAATCAAATCACCTGGTTTTGCTAGTTTATTGATTTTATGAATGGGAATAGTATAAATTTCTCCTTCTTGCTTTTTATTGCCTTTAATATCGGTTCGGATACTTTGTGCGATTTTGATAACTGCTTGTGGACAACGAAAACAGGTTGTTAAAGGTAATTCTTTTGCCTTCGTATAAACTTTCACTCGGTCAAAAGAATTAATATCTGCCCCAGTAAAGCCATAAATAGATTGTTGAGGGTCGCCCACTGCCAATATTCTACCCTCTGGTTTACCATATTTAGCGGCAATGGCAAACTGAGCTTTGGACAAATCTTGGCATTCATCAATAAACAAAAAATCGTACTGCTGAACGGGCGCTAATTTCCAGCGATACGGCAAATAGAGCATATCGGTAAAATCTATGACCATCGTGTTTTTAGACAATTCATTCCCCGCTTTCAATAATAATTTATGACAATCGTAGTATAATTTTAATTCGTGTCTAAAACCTTTTTTCTCTATATCCAAGCGATTAAAAATACTAAAATGAATGACCATTTTTTCAAAGTCCTCTAGGGTATCTTTAGTTAATGTGGACCGATATTTTTGATTAATTTCGACTAAGCGTTTTCGGATTTTAAAATAGAGCCCTCTGATGGCAAACTGTTGCCGTTTGTCATAATCTACTGCTTCAGGTTTTAATCCATTTAATCGGGCGAGTCTTTCAAAATGAGGTTTTAATTGATTTTGAACTAAACCACTATTGATTAATTCTGGATATTTTCGATTGTCTAATTTGATGGGATAACCAGTCGCATTATTATCTACTAAAATCTGCCGCCCTAAGGCGTGAATGGTTTTAACGGTAATCTCATTAATCCCTCGTTCGTGAAATTTTTTGGCTATTTCTTTGGCAATACTGGTATTAAATGCACAAAAAAGCGTGGCTTGGTCAGTTGGAACAAATCGAGCACATTCCATAATAGTGGTCGTCTTACCTGCGCCTGCAACTGCGTCTATAATGCCATGCCCTTTGCCTTCTTGGACAAAATCAAAAATATTATGTTGTTCTGTTGTAAAAATCATTTATTCTGGTAGGAAATATTACTTACTTTGCTTCACCAGGAAGTTCGCTAAGTGTTTGGTTAGTGACAATTTCACTAATGAGTAAGTTTAAATTTTTTAAGATTTGATAAATGGTAAATATATCTGCTCTTGTTGCCACAAATTCATCAGAAACACAGTATTTTCTATCTTTTAAGGTTAAGAAAAACCAGTTTCGACCAATGACAAAAGCTCCGTAAACGGGTTCATTGGTTTGATTTATCTCAGCAGCAGTCATCATAGCAATTAGCAATTGTCCATAAGGGTCATTATCCGTACCTTGCTCTTTTTTGAATTCATGTAAACAAAAAAAGGGGGCTTTAGGCTCATATTTTCCACTAGCTATCATTAAATCTACTTCTCCTGATACCTCTTCTCCATCAATTAAACCAGATAATTTTCTATTGGCAAATGCTTTATAGTTAAGATTGTCATAATCCACCATATCTATCAATAGCGCAATAAATTTGATAATTAATTCTTGTTCATTCCATAAATCTACATTTGCTCGAAGCTTCTTTTGCAGTCTTGTAAGGGCTTCTTTTTCTGTATTTGTTACTTCGATTGATGTATTTAACCAATTATCTAAATATTGGCAGTTGGAATTCGTGTCTAACCCAAACTTATCTGCTATATCCTGCCTTGACCAATATTTAAAAGATTTATGCTTCATCTCAATTTTTCTTTCAAAGATAAACTATTTTTTCTAACCATTCCTACCCAATATCCCTACAAATACCTAAATTAGCCAGACTTATTAAATAGGTTCGATTTTGTAGTAAACGTAACTGGCAACTGACAACCGACAACTGGTAACTGATAACATGAAAATACTACACACATCAGACTGGCACCTCGGTCAAAAATTCCTTACGAATGACCGTAAAGCGGAACATGAAATGGCATTGGATTGGTTGTATGAAACCATTCAAACTGAAAAGGTAGATGCCTTAATTGTGGCGGGCGATGTGTTTGATATTGGCAATCCACCGAGTTATGCTCGGACTATTTATTATCGTTTTTTGACTAAATTACAAGGCAGTACTTGTCGACACATTATTATTATCGGTGGTAATCACGATTCTCCTTCCATGTTAAATGCCCCCAAAGAATTATTGGAAATTTTGAATGTTCACATCATTGGAGCAGCTACGGGTGATATTAATGATGAAATTATTGCATTGAAAGATGAAAAAGGGGAATTGGAAGCCATTATTGCAGCCGTTCCTTTTTTGAGAGATAGAGATATTCGACAAAGTGTAGCAGGAGAAACAGGTTTGGAAAGAATAGCTAAGGTGCAAGAAGGAATTGTTCGACATTTTAAAGAAGCTGGCGAAGCAGTAAAGCAATATGCTAAAAAAGCAGTGCCTATTATTGCAACGGGGCATTTATTTGCGAAAGGTGCTTTAGCGGGTGATAAACAAGACAATATTTATATTGGTGATATAGAAAATATTGAAGGCGATAATTTTCCAAAGGTTTTTGATTATGTAGCCTTAGGGCATATTCATCGCCCACAATTAGTAGGCGAACAAAATCACGTCCGTTATTCTGGTTCGATTATTCCCTTGAGTTTTAGTGAAATTCAAGATAGTAAATTGGTCTTATTACTCCATTTTGATGGGAAGAAATTAGAAAATATTCAAGAAATTAAAGTCCCTCGATTTAGAGAATTGGTGAAATTTAAAGGCACGAT
>JBGCFJ010001033.1:0-2755 GCA_045106885.1 Saprospiraceae bacterium | reverse complement strand
GATTCGGGATGAGCAAACACCGTTTGTGAACCGTTTACGGACAGGAGTGCTTATTTCTTAGTGAACCGCTTGCGGATGGGATGCTTAAAGTGGAAAAAGAGCCCATCATAAAGTGTCGAGTATTTGGTTGTAGGTACTTATACATACAAGATAGCTAATCTTTTGATTTTTGTTTAGGAAAGCGTATTTTTATTTTTTAATAATAAACCATGCTAAAAAATCTACTTTATACCACCAGTTTCCTATTTTGTTTTATTGCTTGCCAGACTAAAACTACCAATATCAATGACAGTATAGCAGAAGCAGTCGCCACTTTAAGCGACAAAAAAAGCCAAAGAGCGTTCTTAGAAAAAATAGCGGCATCCGACCAAAGAGTAAGAGACGAAGAAATTGCGATTAATCAAAAATATGGGTATAAGAGTAAAGAGCATCAGCAAGCGATACAAAAACAAATAGATACCGATAAAAGTAATCTAGCAAAAATTGAAGCCTACTTAGAAAAATATGGACATCCCAATAAATTAGACCACGGTAATAGAGCTTTTTATGCGCCTTGGATAGTGATGCACCATGCGCCTAAAGAAACAGGTACAAGAAGACGAAATTTTAAATATCTTTACGATTATTATAAAAAAGACGAATTGGAACAAGACCGACTCAATTTCTTTTTAGGAAGAATGCATCAATTAAAATTTGGTGGGCGAATTCGGTGGAATCGGTCTTTTACCGTGCAAGAAGAGTTGGACTCTTTGATTAATGTTTTGGATTTGAGAACAGTTGCGGATGAAATTGATAGTAATTATTAACCTATATTAACAATGTTTAAAACCATCAAAAGAATTGTACTCAGTTGCTTGTCTATTTTAGGTCTCAGTTTAGTATTGTGGCTAACCTTCCTATTCAATCCAAGTCTTTCTTATGCCCATAAGACCGAATTTGGACAAATAACCGTTTATCATAATCAAACTTTGGAAACCAATACGGAAAAAATATTAACAGATGTTTTTTCCATCATAAAAACAGCCGACTTATTTGATCCCAATATTCAACTAGACCTTTGTTTAAATGATGGCACATTCTATCCAGAATTATGGCCATTAAAAGGAGCAACTGCTTATTCTTTCTTAGATAAAGGGATCATTTATGCAAGTCAACCCAACTTTAATCAAAATATTACTTCCTTTGAATGGAAAATCAATGGATTTGAGCGTAGGACGTTTAATTTAACTTGGTTATTGGCGCATGAATTTACTCATTGCTTGCAATATAATTGGAAAAAAACGTTTCCTTTGCATTGTGCGTTTTGGAAAAGCGAAGGCTATGCAGAATATATTTCTAGGCAATTTAAAAACGATGGCCGATTAAAGGAAAAAATATTACAATTAGCTGTAGAAGAACAAAAAGAACATCGTGGAATTCCCGTTTTTAAATTAGCCGATGGGACTGTTCAGAATCTTTTTTATTTTAAATCCGCAGTATTAGTTCAGTATTTAACGGAAGTTGAAAAAATGGATTTCCCTCAGATTGTTGCGGATACTAGAACAATAGAAGTTGTCCGTCAGGAAATGGAAAATTGGACAAAAAATAATTAAAATTTTATAATATCAAAACATGATTACACCAAGAACGTCAAGAAAAGAAATCTTAAAAAAACTAAGAAAAAAAGTCAAAAAACGCATTCCCATTTTAATTGCTAGTGCAGGAAGTGGTTTAGTCGCTCAGTTACTAGAAAAAGCGGGAGCAGATTGTATCAATACTTTTTCTGGAGCTAGATTAAGAGCCAATGGAATGGGAACGATGTCTATGTTATGGCCCATTTTAGATTCTAATAAACAAACCCTCAATTACACCAGAGAGGATATTATGCCTGCCATCAAAGGAGATGCTTTTATTTGTGCATGCTTGAATGCCAATGACCCGTTGAAAGATATGCGCATGGTTTTGAATGATTGCAAAGCAATGGGGGTAGAATCTGTTTCTAATATTGGCCCTTCGATTAGTTATGTAGACCACGATAGCGAAATTTTTAAAGTGTTGACAAAAAGTGGCATTACGATAGATAATGAGATTGAAATGCTTAAATTAGCTAAAGAAATGGATATGGTTTCTATTGGTTTGGCTTTTACCATGGAAGACAGTATTCGCATTATGGAAGAAGCGCAACCTGATATCTTCTGTTTTCATGCAGGTACGACCAAAGGAGGCTTGAAAGGTTATGATTCAGGGGAAACTATTGCAGGAACTGCTCAAAGAACCGAAGAGGCTAATAAAATCTTACGCAAAATCAAGCCAGATGTAATGTTGATTGCCCACGGTGCAGCAATGTCCACTCCTGAAGATGCGCAGTATATTTTAAATCATACCAGTTGTGATGGGATTTGGACAGGTTCTTCTACCGAACGAATTCCTATTGAAAAAGCGGTGTATAGTGCCGCTCAGAAATTTGCTGCTTTGCGGTTTCCTAAGAAGAAGAAAAAGTGATTGGTGACTTGTGATTAGTGATTCTAAATTTGTAATTAGTCGCAAGTCTTTATACCTCTGTACTATTGACCGCAAAAAGATTGCTAAATGGTGACGAAGCTACGCTCCTTAAAGAAAAAATGAAAATGTAGCATTTCTACAGACGGTTTCGGAGCGATGCTCCTTGATTTTTACCAAAAGAGCAGCGCTCTGACCCCGTCTGTAGGAATAGGTAGCCCCAAAAATAGAGTAAGGAGCGTAGCTTCGTCACCATATAAAATAAATTGAAATCTTT
>JBGCFJ010001032.1:0-3849 GCA_045106885.1 Saprospiraceae bacterium | reverse complement strand
CTGCTAACTGCTAACTGCTAACTGCTAACTGCTAACTGCTAACTGCTAACTGCTAACTCTTCTTTTCGTTCAATTGGTAAGTGGATAATAAATTCTGTTCCTTTTCCAAGCTGACTATATACTTCTATTTTACCTTTATGTTGTTCAATAATGCCATAGGAAATAGATAATCCTAGACCAGTTCCTTCCCCTACATCTTTAGTTGTGTAGAAAGGTTCGAATAAACGGTTTAAGGTTTCTTTATTCATACCACCTCCATTGTCTTTAATACTAATTTGAACTTGCTGCTCTATTTTTTGGGTTTTTATTTTTATAATCCCATGATGGAGTATTCCATAGGATGGAGTATTAATGGCTTGAATGGAATTATTGATAATATTTAGAAAAACTTGATTGAGGCGAGAAATCTGACATGTTACTGGTGGTAAATTCCCATAGCCTTTTTCAATGGTTATGTGTCCATTAAATTGACTGTTTAAAATAGTTATGGTTGAATCTAAGCCTTCGTGAATGTCTGCTTTAGAAAAATTATCGGTGGAATTCCGAGAAAAAATCCTTAAACTACTGACAATATTCACGGTTCGTTCTGTTCCTCTTTCTATGCCTGCTAATAATTCACTTATTTCTTCTTCTAATAAGTCAAAATCTAATTGCTGCCCTAAACGAATTAATTCATTGGTTAATTTACTTGGATTGGTCGTTTTTTCTAATTCTTTGACCTTTTTTAAGACATTTTGCATATCTTGAAAATCCATTTTTAATGCTTGGACATTAGAGGAAATAAAATTAATTGGATTATTAATTTCATGAGCAATTCCGGCAGTTAATTGACCTAAAGAAGCCATTTTTTCTGAAACAACTAATTGTTGTTGGGTTTCTTTTAAGGTTTTTACTGTACTGGCTAACTCTTCGTTTTTATTTTCTAATTCTTCTTGTTGGTATTCTAATTGTTGGGTTTTGTTCTCTAATTGTTCTGTTCTTTCCTTCACCATTTTTTCTAGGGTTTCGCTACGTTGCCTTAAAGACCGAACTCTGTTGAGGTAGATTAAATAACCCAAACCGATTGCTCCGAGAATTAAACTTGCTTTAAAATACCACGTTTGAACAAAAGTTGGTTGAATAGCGACCTTAATTGAAATTCCTTGATCATTCCAT
Source organism: Saprospiraceae bacterium (assembly GCA_045106885.1). Taxonomy (GTDB): domain Bacteria; phylum Bacteroidota; class Bacteroidia; order Chitinophagales; family Saprospiraceae; genus JAFMDF01. The sequence continues at coordinate 2,694 of JBGCFJ010001032.1, read as the reverse complement.
TTTCCGTCATTATTGGCAGCCTTTACTCGGAAAGTATAATTTCCTGGAGGGACATTATCATAAAAGGCGATGTTTTGATTGGGATATTTCCAGGTATCATCCTTGTTTTCTAACTTATATGCATAAGTGTTTTTATCAGATTGGGTGTAGTTTAAGGCAGCGAATCTAAAGGAAAATGACTTACTATTGTCCTCTGGAAACAAGGTCACTTTATCAGCAATACTTATATGCTGTTCTAATTGTCCTCCAGCCATCATTGGCACTGATTTGTAATCAATGATGAAATCCGTTAAAACGACTTGTGGTTCTTGTTGATTGATGGGTAATACTTCTGGTAGGAATATATTTAATCCATCAGAACCACCAAAAAATAATTCCCCTTTCCAATTTTTATAACTAGCGTTTGGATTGAATTCACCATCTTGTAAACCATCTTTATTGGTGAAATTTTTAATCTCGTCTTTTCTAGGATTAAATTTGGTTAGCCCTGTATTCGTACTTAGCCATAAATTGCCTTTGCGATCTCCTCGAATAGCATAAATAGTATTGCCTGGAAGGTTATTATTTCTAGTAAAAGATTCAAAGGTTATTTTTCCCTCTTTTTCCGTCATCTTATTTAATCCCTCTGGAGTGCCTAGCCATAAATTGCCATTGATATCTTCAAAAAGACAATGTATAATATTGCTACTAAGCCCATTAGGGATACTTTCTTCATTTAGATAATTGGTGAATTTTCTACTTAGTGGATTATATCGAACCAACCCTTTTTCTGTCCCTAACCAAAGTCGTTCTTTTTTATCTAATAAAAGGCAATGAATATGATTACTTTCTTCACTTTTAGGATTGTAAAATTGTTTGAAGCTCCCTTCTTGACGATTCATTAAATTTAAGCCCTTATCTGTGCCAACCCAAAAATTCCCCTTACCATCTTCTAACATCGCACGGATTAAATTACTGGAAATAGGTTGTTTCTCGCTTGTTTCTCGTCTATATTGAATGAAAGAAGGAGATAATATTTTGGCAAATGGGAGATGATTTAAACCTTCATCGGTGCCTATCCAAATATCTAAACTTTTATCTTGATAAATGGAGTAAATATGATTTCCTGTTAAAGTGGAAGATGCTCCTGGCGTATGGAAAAAATATTCAATATTAATTCGTTCTGCATCTATTCTATTCAATCCGTCCGCAGTTCCTACCCAAACACTTCCCACATGATCCTGCATAATGCTCCATATATCCTTGTTCGTTAGATTATTGCCTGTTAGTTGATTACTCTGATAATGCGTAAATTTTTGGATCCCCTTATCAATTTTATTGACCCCACTATCTTTACTGCCAATCCAAATTAACCCTGCTTTATCCTTATAAAGAGATTGTAAAAAATTATCATTAATACTGTAGGCATTTAATGGTTGAACCTGATAAGCTGCAAATTGAGGGGCAGTACTATCGAAATTTTCTAAATTTAGCACATTTAACCCACCACCTTCAGTAGCTAATAGCAAATTGCCCTCATTATCTTCTTCGATAGCTGTAATCGTAGCAGCATTAATACTGGCTTTATTTTGGTTATTTTCTCTAAATACTTGAAAAGAAAGGGTTGCTCTATCGAACAGTATTAGCCCATAGTCATCTGTTCCTAACCAAAAATTACCTTCACTATCCTCAAATATATCCCAAATGGTTACATTTAAACTACTGCTGTCTGTTTCTTCTTGATTATAGAGTACGCTTGTAAATAATTGATTGTCTCTATCAAACTTTTGTAGACCGTCTAAACCAAAATATCCTATCCATAAATCCTTATTACTATCTTCGTACAAGCACCTAACATTATTACTGCTCATTCCTTTGGAAGGATTATCTTCTTTTTGGAAATTTTCAAAGCGATTCGTCTGAATATCATATTTACATAACCCTCCTTTAGTCGCTATCCATAGATTGCCTGAGGTATCTTCTAATATATCGTGAATATAATTATTGGGTAAACTATTTAGGTTGTTTTCTAAATGAATGTATCGTTGAAAATTATTGGTTGCTCTCTTGAAAAGATTGAGCCCATCTGTTGTGCCTATCCAAAGATTTCCTTTGCTATCTTCAAATAGAGTAGTGATATTGCTTCCCGTTAGGCTAGTGGAATCTTTAGGGTCGAAATGAAAAGAAGTGAATTGTAAGCCATCGAATTGATTTAATCCGTTAATAGTACCGAACCACATAAAACCCAATTCATCCTGTTGAATGCATTTCACAGTTGATTGAGAGAGTCCTTCGTCGGCAGTATAATGCTCAAATTTGATAGTGTTAATTTGAGCGAATACGGAAGTACTCCATATAAAGAATAGTATAGTAATAATAGGGTTACAGAACCTCATTAGATGTGTTAGTCTTATATTATGTGCATTACAGGTAAGTAGTGGAAACAGATGTATTTACAAAAAATAAAAGTAACTTATTCTAATGTTTAAAAAATTGAGTAATAATCAACTAATAATTATAATAAGTAGTATTAAATGTAATTAATGTAAATATAGTAAAATCTGTAAAAATAGATGCCTGTGTCAGCAAAAAATTAGAATGCAAGATTATATTTTTTTTCATTAAATAAAATTTTAAACGACTGACTCACTACTTATTTTTCCTTGTTCACTACAGATTATAGGATAGAAATACCGGTAGTGCTATAAATGTAAG
>JBGCFJ010001031.1:0-2409 GCA_045106885.1 Saprospiraceae bacterium | reverse complement strand
CATCATAAAGTGTCGATTATTTGGTTGTAGGTACTTACTAACTAAATTAAACAAAAAAGTTATTAACATCAACGGATAGCACAACCCGTTGCATAAAATAGTCATCAAAATTATAATTTTTTATTATAGAGAAATGGAAATTATGATTTATTTTTATTGCTAATATTATAAAATGATATTTTGTTTTAAACACAATAATTAAGTAAAGACTTATCAATTGATTTTAAAATAATATTTTTTTAGAAGTATTATAAGAAACTAGAATTGGAAAGAGGCTACTTTAACGGTAGCCTTTTCTTTTATTACTATTCAGTCAAGAGCATTGGGCGTAGGGCAAAGGGTTGACCTATTTGTATTTGAAGTGTTTTCCCTGATATCTCTTAAAATTATTCATCTATTTTACTGTTGTTTATACCTCGCCCCATGCACTAAGCCTTTTGCTGAATAATTACAGTCATTCCATCTAAAAATGACACCATCTAAATCTGTCGTTGGTTTCGGAGAACTACTTTGGGATATGTTGCCTACAGGAAAAGTAGCTGGTGGTGCACCAATGAATGTAGCCTACCATGCTAAACAGTTTGGGATGGAAGCTCAAATGATTAGTGCGGTAGGAAATGATGATTTAGGCAAAGCATTAATCACTTTTTTACAGCAAAAAGGAATTCCCACCAATTTAGTTCATACCAATTATACCTTCGGTACTAGTACCGTACAAGTTACCCTAAATGAAAAAGGAAGTGCAAGTTATGAGATAGTGGCGCCCGTAGCCTGGGATTTTTTGTTCGCTGATGAAAGCAGAAATAAAGCAGTTATTCAAGCAGATTATTTACTTTTTGGTAGCCTAATTTGTCGAAGTGAAGCCAATCTTAAAACATTATTACATTTAGCTGACCAAGCACAAACCGTCGTTTTCGATGTCAATCTTCGCCCGCCTTTTTATTCCCAAGCTTTAATAGAGCCCCTCTTACAAAAAGCTGATATTGTAAAAATGAACGAGGAAGAATTAGCCATTATTCTTAACTGGTATGGGATAAAAGGAGATTTGAACAATCAAATGGCTTCAATAATGGAAAAATTTGAGCTTGAAACGTTGGTAATGACTCAAGGAAAACATGGCGCTTTTTGTATGCATGATGGAGTATTATATGCTCAAAAAAGTTTTCCCGTTACCGTAAAAGATACCGTGGGTAGTGGTGATTCTTTTTTGGCAGCTTTTATTTATAAAATGTCCATCGGAGCTAACTGGCAAGACTGTCTGGAGTTTGCTTGTGCTACAGGTGCTTTTGTGGCTACTCAATCAGGTGGCACGCCAGCGATAAATGAAAACATCGTATTGAATTTTATACCAAAAAAATGATTTCTTAGTGGGTGAATACATATATTGACAACTAAAAATAAAGTTGATATGAAATACCTACTCTATATAGCATGTTTATTAGCGACAAACCTTCCAGCTCAAACCTTTTACCAAGGTGCTGACCTCTCCTACATTAATGAATTAGAAGATTGTGGGGTAACTTACAAAGAGAATGACCTACCCAAAGACCCTTATAACATCTTTGCAGACCACAATTGTTCCTTAGTTCGCTTACGCCTTTGGCATACCCCCAGTTGGTATGACCAACTAAATGAAGGCAAACGATATTCCGATTTAGCCGATGTAAAGAAAAGCATTAAAAGGGCTAAGGCAGCAAAGATGCAAGTACTATTAGATTTTCATTTATCAGACAATTGGGCAGACCCAAGCAAACAAATAGTACCTGCCGCCTGGAAGGACGTAGTGGACGACACAGCTATATTAAAAGATTCTTTATATCAATACATTTATCAGACTCTAAATAAGCTCAATCAAGCAGACTTACTCCCTGAAATGATACAAATTGGGAATGAAACCAATCGAGGCATTTTGTTAACACAAGCAGTTAATGATGCAGGTTGGGTCTTAGATTGGAATAGAAATAGTGCCTTGTTTAATAGCGGAATTCAGGCAGTTCGAGATTTTGAAACTGCTAACAATGTAGCCATTTCAATTGTATTGCACGTTGCAGGGCCCTCGGAGGTTGATTGGTTTATCGAAAACTTCATTGCCAATGGCGTAACTGATTTTGACATCATCGGCCTCTCCTATTATGAACAATGGCATAGCAAAAATTCAATCGCCGAAGTAGGGACCATTATTGCAGAATTGAAAGAAAAGTATCATAAAGATTTGATGGTAGTAGAAACAGGCTATCCTTGGACAACCGCAGGAAATGATACAGCCAATAATATCCTCAATCAATCCCATCCAGCATATACGCCGTTAAATCCAATTAATCAAAAAAAATGGCTAGTAGATTTATCAACAAGCATTCAAGAAAACGGAGGAATAGGGTTAATTTATTGGGAGCCTGCTTGGGTAAGTTC
>JBGCFJ010001030.1:0-2658 GCA_045106885.1 Saprospiraceae bacterium | reverse complement strand
AGTCTGCATAGAATCACAACCATTTGTCCCTGTAAACATTTGGGAAAAAATTCCTTCCTCCGAAATAACGTTATCAAAAATGACAATTGAATCGCCTTGACAAAGGCTATATTCTGCTGTTATTTCCTGTGGTGCAGTAGTGGTTAAAAATAAAGTATGGGTCGAATCGCAACCAGATTGAGCGGTAAAAGTTTGTTCGTAAACGTTATCTAAACAAGCCGTCGCACCGTATAATTCAATACAATCTGCTTCACAAATAATTTCTGTTCCTTCCGTCGTGATGTTTTGCAACATAGTCACCTGAACAGCATGTGTAGAATCACAGCCATTGGCTCCAGCAAAAGTTTTACTAATCAACTCATCAGATGAAATTAATTTATCAAAAATGGTAATGGTTTCTCCTTCACAGATAGTTCGAGCTTCATTCGTCGATTGAGTTTCCTTGATAGCTATGGTAATCAGATGCGTAGAATCACAGCCATTGCTACTAGCAAACACTTGAGAATAAACGCCTGCAGTTCCTACATCTGTTCCAAAAACATCCATGGTTTCTCCTGGACATAATTCGTAAGCTGCTGCTCCAGAAGGTATATCTAAAACAGTGACGTCTGTAATATGAGTAGAATCACAACCATTAGCACTCGTATAAACATAGCTGTAACGTCCTGATTCTGTTACTTCATTGCCTTCTATCAAATAGCGGTCCGTTCCACAAATAGTAACAAATTCTTCTGCTTCTTTTCGGAATCTAATATCATAAGTAACATAATTGGTAGAATCGCAACCAGATTGAGCGGTAAAGGTTTCTGAATAATCTCCAGGGAAAGCACTTTCATCACCAAATAACGCCAATGCTTCATCATCACACATCGTATAATGTTGGAAATTTTCAATCGCTTCTAGTACTTTTACTTCTACCATTACTAGTGAATCACAACCGTTAATAGCTGTAAAATCTTTTTGATACAACCCACTTTCAGACACCTCTAGTCCATCAAGTATGGAAGTCTTCTCTCCTGAACATAAGGTAATTTTTGACGATTCTTGATAAGCTTCCTTGACAAATACATTAATCTGATGGGTTGAATCACAGCCATTACTAGCAGTATAAACTTTAGAAACACTAGTAGGCTCGCCAACAGGCGTTCCAAAAACATCTATTGTTTCACCTGCACAGATTGTATGAAATTTTGTTACATAAGTTGATTTCAAAACATCCAACTGCAAAATATGGGTAGAATCACAACCATTTGCCGCGATAAACGAGGCTTGATATGTTCCAGAAGCAGTGTACGTTTCGCCAAATTGTTTAACCGCATCTCCTTCACAAATAATCTTATTTTCTACCACTCTATTCACATCGGGCGCTGTCACAATAAAGGTATGATTAGAATCACAACCAGATTGAGCGGTAAACGATGCTTGGTAAGTCCCTGGTTTATCAATCGTTTCGGAAAATAAATTAAGGCTACTACCAGGACATAAAATCCGTTCTTCCGTAACATTAATGGAAGCAATAACCGCTATATCAATTCCCCCTTCCACTATACATTTAGCTGTTGGTCCTCCCTGCAAATGAATAGGGCCTCTTTCCGTTAGCGTCAATTCTACACTAGCACAAGCATCACAAGTCAAGTCAAAAGTCCCACCCCATTGATAGTAATCGTAGTTGGGAACAGCGAATGAAATAGGTTCACCTGCACACAAAGCAGCAGTTGCCCCCAAAGAAAATGGTTCTGGAAAATGGTTAGTCACCATTACACTCGCTACCTCCGACTGACAACCATCTCCTGATACAAACAAGTTATAAACCCCAGAAGCTTGTGCATCAGTAGGGTTTTGTGCCGCAGATGTATAACCATCTGGACCTGACCAATGGTAGGATACTCTTCCAATCGAACTCGTAACAGCACTATTCAGTAGGACATTTTGCGCTCGACAAGTGGCAGGTACTTCCGCAATAGCTGCTTCAAGTATGGCGACTTTAACTTCTGTAGTATCCGGAGCTATTGGACAGCCCAAAAGGAAAGTTTGTAAAATATAATCTCCTTTATCAGCTATATTTTGGGGATTTTTTTCGTTGGAGCTAAATCCATTAGGCCCTTGCCAATCGTAAATAATTGCTGATTCATCAATGGGTGTATCCCAAGAAAATTCTTGAATGTCTATATTTGAAGATAATTGAATAGTATCATCCTGACAATAAGGCCCTTCATTAGTGGCAATAGATTGGATACTAGCTGCACAAATCCTAAAACATTGAGAAAACATGGATTGCCGACCACTATTTCGAGATAAAGCGACTATTTGTTGGCCAAAAGCAAATCTCCCAGCAAATTCCCAGTCTCCAGCAGCACTAGCAGTTGTAGTACCTATATAAGTCATCCCTTGACAATTTTCACTATTGCAAGCATTTTCATCAGAAAGGTAAATTTCAATAATATCTAACGGTTGAGCTATTCCTGAAAGTCTTGTTTGAATACCGCTGGTAATAGTAGGAATTGGGTAAGTATTTTTAGTAATATCCAAGCCTAAGCCATTGCAATAAAAACTATTTTCGCTAATATTGACATAACTATTTTGGTCAATAATAACCGCATTTTCATTATAAGCAAAAACATTTTTAGTATCAGGTGCGCCTCCTATATCTACTCTACC
>JBGCFJ010000103.1:0-2066 GCA_045106885.1 Saprospiraceae bacterium | reverse complement strand
CAAGCTAAAGGTAAAGCTTATCAAATTAGTGAACGCTTTTTTAATATTTTGTTTTTGATGCGGCGCAGTAGTCGGCGACAAAAACGAGAATTGCTTTGTTTGTCTATGTTTTTATAGAGTTTTTATGGGGACAGACTGAGTGGGATTGCGGAAGGGCGCTTGGGATTGCAGGCTCATTCAGCGAATCATGTGGCTTTTAATTTAGCTATGGTGGAGGTTTTGAAGGATGAAGGGTTGAAGAATAAATTGCAAGAGAAAAGTTATGAGGATTTGGAGCGGTTGGCGGAAGAGAATCTTAGTATTTTGGAACATTTTAAAATAGATAAAGTAAAAGATTCTCTAGTCAAAAATCTTTGGAAAAAATATATAACAAATACCAACAATTTGAATAATTCAATTCAAATTTTGAATAAATTATTTAATATCACAAATAATCCAAATTATTTAAACGAACTAGGATATGTCTATCATTATCAATCTAAACAATTTAAAAAAGCAGAAAAAGCGTACTTAAAGGCCTTAGATTTTAATAAAAATGCAGTTAATAATTGGTATAGTCTAGGTTTGCTCTACCAATACGAATTAGATGAATTTGACAAGGCAAAAGAAGCATACTTTAATTACTTAGCCAAGAATAAAAATAAACCATTTGTATTTGTTCATTTAGGTAATCTTTATATTGATAATAATCAGTTTGATGAAGCGGAAAAAGTATACTTGGATGGAATTCAAATAGACAATAGTTTTGGTGATTTATGGAACGAACTAGGGAATTTGTATCAAGATTATTTAAAAAAGTATACCAAAGCAGAAAAAGCCTATTTCAGAGCTATTGAGTTAAAAAACAATGATAATTACCCAAAGCACAATTTAGTGTTTCTGCATAGAGATAAGATGAAAAATCTTGATAAAGCTAAGGAAATATTTCAAAAAATCACATTAGACAAAACGATTGAAGATTGTTACTTACTTCAAACTGTTTTATTCTCGTTATATGAAAAAAATGAGGGGCTTGCTAAAACTGATTTTTTGAAAGCTTTAATCGTAATTGGTCAAAAGATACCTAATAATACCCAAGACGACTGGTTCCGCTTCGCAGCAGTTACCACCAAATTAGGCTACAACCAATGGCTACAAAACATCCTAAAAGAACAAGGTTATGACATTATTCTAGCCCCCTACTTGGTAGCTATCAAAGCCATCAACGAAAAAGACGAAGCAGGGTATTTAAACAGCAAAGCCGTAGAAATCAGAGAACCTGCCAAAAAAATCATGGAAATGATACGGCGGTATATGGATTAACAAAAAACAAAATAACTATTAAAAATGACTAAAAACATTAGAACAGAAATTGAAAACTATATTGACGATTGGTATTGGAATGTCGATTCTCATAAACATGCACTAGATTTAGGCATCTTTTTATTCTCTTTTATGTACTATTTGGACGACCAAGACATGAGTACTCGTACAAGAGAAAAGCATGAGGGAAATATTTGGCTAATTGGAAAATTTGAATGTGACTATGGTTATCGGGATACATTTGACTTCAAAAATTTGGCAAGAGGTATCTCTTACGACATTGAATTCAAAAGAAAAGTAAGCAGTTCAAAGTCCGCAGTTCAAAGCTATGGTGCTACTTGGAATAAATTAAACCGATATATCAAAAACAAAAAACATGAAACTTATTGGGAAGAATTAAAAGAAGTCATTAACGATTTAGGCGTTGTAAATGATATTTGGGATTTTACTATTTTAATTAAACAATCTTCTGTCAAAAATCATGAATTAAAAAAAGAACTCCTTGCTTATGCGGATATAATAAAAGATAATTATGTGGAATACGAAGAATGCGAATCTAAAGAAGCTTATAATAAAGAAATACTGAAAGTATGGCAGGCAACAGAAGACGTTTTTCAAATTTTCAACGAAAAAGTTGACCATCCAAATAAAGCAATTATTCTCGAAAAGGCACAAGAATTGACAACTGTATTCTATGAATTAGTCAATAATTAATCTAAATCATGAAACAAATAAGTACCTAAGCATAATTAAACGTCATTTTT
>JBGCFJ010001029.1:0-13217 GCA_045106885.1 Saprospiraceae bacterium | reverse complement strand
TCGAAGCTACGCTCCTTAATTTTTTACTAAAAGAGCAGCGCTCTGACCCCGTCTGTAGGAGTAATTAACCCAAAATTCCTTTAAGGAGCGTAGCTTCGGCACCACAAAAAATAAATTGAAATCTTTTTGCGGTCAATATTCCGATAGTGTAGTTTTACTGTAGCTTAGGCTTCTAGCCTGAGGAATATCACGAACGAGAATAACTCGGATTGTTTTTATCACGGATAGGACAGGAGCATCACGGATAAGAGCATCACGGATAAGACATAGACCGATAGTATAGCACATATTAGTGCTTTTTAGTCTTGAATTTACGCTCCATGAAACTAAACTCTAGGCGAAAAAAATGGATAAACAAATGGATGTTTTTGAAAAATATGCTTTATTATCGGTCTATGGGATAAGAGCATCACGGATAGGATAGGAGCATCACGGATAGGGAGTTGATGAAATTAAAAACGGGATAATAGTGATTAGGCTATTATCCCGTTTTTACTGCTTACTGCTCGCACAGCTCAGAGAACTGTGTTGCTGCAAACTGTATCACTGCCTACTGCCAACTACTACTCCGGTTCAAAACCAAGAATAATATTAAAGTTACCAGATTTCCAGAAGCCTTGCTCTGTAGCAATTGGATTATCGAAACCAAATCCATAATCAAATCCAAGAGTACCAAACATCGGTAAAAATACTCTTACACCACCACCTACAGACCGCTTTAAATCAAAAGGGTTAAAATCTCTTACCGTTTCGTAAGCATTACCTCCTTGTGCAAATAATAAAGCGTAAATAGTAGAATTTGGATTAGTAGATAATGGATACCGCAGTTCCATCGTAAATTTATTATAAACTGGCGTACCAGCAGTATTGTCATTTCCTGTACCATTAATGTCTCCTACCTCATATCCTCTTAAAGAAATAATTTCATTTCCTGTAAAGGCAAAACTCTGATTAGATAAACCGTCACCACCTAATTCAAATCGTTCGAAGGGAGAAGTACCAATTTCGTCATTATAGGTGCCTAAGATACCAATCTTTCCCGCTACTTTTAAGACCAATTTACCAACAATAGTACTATACCATTCTGCATCAATTTTCCACTTATGGTATTCCAACCATTTGAAACGCTCTTCCGCACTTAAAGCAGAATAATCCTTTTTATTCAATAAAGAATAAGGCGGCGTAAATTGCGCACTCAAAGAAATTTTAGAACCCGTAGTTGGGAATAAAGGAGAATCAATAGAAGTTCTAGCAAGAGTTTGGTTAAGAGATAAGTTTTGGAAAGCACCATTATCTAAGAAACCACCTTCTGGTAACTGAATAGTTGGTCGATTGACTAATTTAATCGTAGACAAACTAACCGTCGTACTAGAAACGAAGTTATCATCAGGCCATTTCAATCTAGTTCCTAAACTTACTGCTCCTCTCAAGATGGACAATTGGTTATAACTAGGACTTTCCTTATTAATACCATTAGATAATAAGGTAAAAGACCCTGCAACCGTCAAAGCATTTGGCTTTTTCCCACCTAACCATGGTTCTGTAAAAGAAGCATTATAAGACTGATAAAAATTACCATTGGTTTGTGCCCTTAGAGATAAACGTTGTCCATCTCCTTGTGGCAATGGATGCCAAGCACTTTTATTAAAAATATTTCTTAGGGAGAAATTATTAAAAGTTACCCCTAAAGTACCGATGACTCTTGCTTGAAAACCACCCCAACCAGCAGATAATTCTAATTGGTCAGAAGGTTTTTCTTCTACAGTATATTCAATATCCACTGTTCCTCTTTGTGGATTCACAGGTGTATTAATGCCTAATGCTTCAGGGTTAAAATACCCTAAATTAATAATAGACCGCTGAGACCGAATAATATCAGAACGACTAAATTTTTGTCCTGGTCTAGTTCTTAGTTCTCGACGAATAACATGTTCATGCGTTCTATCATTTCCTGTAATCGTTACTCTATCAATCGTTGCTTGTGGACCTTCAAAAATTCTAAACTCTAAATCAATAGAATCCCCCACAACCGCTACTTCTACAGGTTCAATATTAAAAAACAAATAACCATTATCCATGTATAAAGTACTCACATCTCGCCCACCTTGGTCAAATTGTAATCTAGTTTGTAACAATTCCTCATCATAAACATCTCCTTTCAGAATCCCTAATACTTTTGCTAAAGTCACATCATCATAAATCGAATTTCCTTTCCAAGTCATATTGCGAAAAAAATAGCGATTTCCTTCATTAATTGTTAATTCTAGCATTAATTCCCCATCTTCATTCCGCCAAATGCTATCTTTAAGCACCCGTGCATCTCTAAATCCTAAAGTATTATAATAAGCAATCATCAATTGCTTATCCGCCTCATAATCCTCTTTCACTAATTTTGAACTAGCAAAAATCTTACTTTTCTCTTTCGTTTCCTCGAATTGCTTAATTAATTTTTTCTCCTTCACATTTTCATTACCAACGATAGAAATGTTTTTGATTTTAATTTTATCTTTCTTATCAATCACAAATTCTAGTTGGACAGAATTTATTCTCGCTGTATCTGCTTTTTCTACCGCTGCTACTTCCACATCTAAATACCCTTTCCCTTTGTAATAATCTTTCACCGCCTCTTCCGCATTCTTTTTAGTAGATTCCGTTACAATTCCTCCTTTAGTTAAGAATTGATTGACCGCATCGTTTAAATCACTATGTCGAGATTTTTTAGCGCCCTTATAAACATAAGTCGTTAATCTAGGTCGCTCTAAAACCGCTATTTCAAGAAAAATAATTTCACCAATAGCTTTAGTGGCATAAATCTTAACATCGGTAAACAATTTTAACTTCCAAAGTGCTTTGATTCCTGCGGCAATACCAGGTCCTGGAATACGCAATTTATCCCCAATCTTTAAGCCCGCAATAGACTTTAAAGCAGTGGCATCACTATAGTTATTGCCTTGTACCGTAACCCCTCCAATCTCATAATCTGTTGGATTACTGTAATCTATATTAGGAATACTATCGGTAACCTGTCCAAAAACTGGGTTAATAGCAAAAAAGGAAAGTATAAAAAGTAGTAAAAAATATGATCTTTTCATGAACGTTCAAGCACTAGTAAGTTGAAAATACATTTGGAATAAAATAGCCTATTTGACTATTTCTTCTTCCAATAATCAATGCAAGGCCCAAAAGTAAGGAATAATTAATAGATAAAAATTAGCCCTTAATTTTGATAAACCAAGACATTACTTATTTGAGGACACAAAGGTCGTAAATTTTAGTAATTGAACGAATAGTTTTAACAATTCGTGATTAATTAACGATATTCTTAACACTATTTAACATCAAAAGGTAAGGAGGATACGTTTGGGTAGGTTTTCAATTTTCAATTTTCAATTTTTCATTTTCAATTTTCAAAAGAAACGGTTTTTTTGACTATTCAAATAGTCCACTAATTTTTTGTTTTTTATTGGTTAAATCAAATTATGCCATTCATGGGTACATCCATTTTTACACAAATTATTTCGTCTATAGCTATCTCCTGCTTTAAAAATAGTTATCAGGGAAATAAAAACTTTTTTATACTCAGCTGTAGGTAATGCTAAAATTTTAGATAAAGCGATTTTAAATGAATTTTTATTGAGCAAGACTACAGGTGTCATAGTCCGTGTCAATGGAATTTTGCGAATAGCTTCGCTAATTATTTCATTAGTTGGGTGAGCTTGTTCTATAAAAAATTTGATTAAAACTAAAACACTTTGCTTGTCTGTCTCAGTTAAGGTATCAAACCAAAGGATTCCATCTTCAATCGAAAGTAGGTCTTGGGCAATTTTATTAATAATGATAACATCCTTGTCAAGCATAGATGCAACATGCTAAGCCAATTGTTCACTAATCATTCCAAAACGGCGTTCTTTATTTTGATAATTTAAAATACATTCATAAAAATGATTTTTAGTAAAATCAGGCCAAAGGGTAGGAATAAATTGGAATTCGGCATAAGAAAGTTCCCAAAGCAAAAAATTACTAAGGCGAGTTTCACCACTCGTACGAATCATCAAATCTGGGTCTGGAAATTTGGCAGTACTTAGCGCTGTTTTATAAGTAGTTTCTGTAATGTCTTCTATTTTAAGTTCTTTTCTTTCGACTTTTTGAGCAATTGTCTTGGTAGCATTTAAAATATCCCAGCGACCACTATAATTTAAGGCGAGCACTAAATCCATTCGAGTATTATTCTTTGTGCTTTCAATACCATCTAAAAGTGCCGCTCTAGTTCTAGCAGGTAATTTGGACAAATCTCCAATAGCATTCAATCGGATATTATTTTTATTCAATGTTTTAACTTCTCGTCCAATGGTATCCACTAATAAACGCATCAAAGTATTGACTTCAAAAGAAGGGCGATTCCAGTTTTCAGTAGAAAAAGCATAAAGCGTCAAATATTTAACGCCTAACTCAGCAGCAGCTTCTGTTATTTCTCGTACTGCTTTCACGCCATTTTTATGCCCAAAAACCCTAGGCTGCATTCTCCCTTTTGCCCACCGACCATTTCCGTCCATGATGACTGCTATATGTGCTGGTAATTTGGCTATATTTATTTGTGCTTTTAAATCTTCCATATTATTTCCGCTGACTTTTATTTGGTTATACTTCAACTGGGTAGGAGTTGAACAAATTTGAAGAGGATATTTTGTTTCTGAACAAAGACATTTAAAAACGAATAGCCTTTGCTATTGGTTTTTAAATGGATGAAGTGCAGGAGCAAAAGATTCCCTCAAAAAGTTTAAATCTTACCCAGTTGAAGTATATCTTGTCTTAAAATGATAACAAAGTTAAAAAAGAGTTAGGAGTCTTGTCTAACTCTTACGATTTATTATCTTTATTTGTTATTTATACTTAGTATTTTTTAACGGTATCTATCATTTTAACTAAGGGCAAACGAAATTCCAATTGTCTAATAAACAATAAAACACCCCAATCTGTCGAAAAAAAGAACTACTTAGTCGATATACTCATTTTTTAAAAGACTTGATTCGTTGTACTATTAAGGCAAAGTGGCAGAAATAATCAATCTTTTATACCGCCTTTTTCCCTTCTAAGAAACTCAAAAAATGCGTCCATAATCCGTTATGCAAGCATTTTTTGAATTCCTTAGAAGAAAAATTGACTGGTCTAACTGGCTAATTATTTTCTCCACTTTGCCTAAGAGGATTAAATCGATAGCATATTATAATAAATCCTCCTTAATTTCGCTATACTTAACACCCAAATAACTAGTTTAACTAAACGTTTATGAATTTAACCCGACACCTTTTTTCTACGCTGTTTTTTGTTTTATCAACAATTGTCTTATATGCAGGTGGCATCAATGGCACTATTACTGATACCAATGGACAGCCAATTCCTTATGCTACTATTTACGTCAAGGAACTAGGGACAGGTACGACCTCAAATTCGGAGGGCAATTATGTGTACCGATTAGCTGCTGGCGTTTATAATGTAACCTTTCAAACTATTGGTTATGAAACTGTAGTCAAAAGAATCAATGTATCCAATGCCTTTGTTACGACTAATATTATATTAAAGGAACAAACCTATGAATTGGCACAAGTCGAAGTTACTTCTGGTGGTAGAGATCCTGCTTATACTATTATGCGAAAAGCAATTGCCAAAGCAAAATTTCATACCAATCAATTAGATGGATATACGACCCAAGTTTATATAAAAGGTTCTGGTCGATTAATTGACTCCCCATTCTTTCTTCGGAAAATGATTGCTAAAGAGGGGGTAGATTCAACCTTTGCTTTTACAAGTGAATCCGTCAATCAAGTCACTTACACTCGTCCAAATAAGTATGAAGAAAAAGTTATTTCTGTATATACCACAGGTAATGCAGACAATGATAATGTAGACCCCAATGGTTTTATCAATGCTAGTTTCTATGAATCTGATATTGCGGGGTCTATTTCGCCTTTGTCCCCAAAAGCTTTTGCCTATTACAAATTTGTCTATGAAGGTTTCTTTGTAGATAGGGGCAAAGAAATTGATAAAATCAGAGTCATTCCTAGAAGCAAAGGAGACAATGTGTTTTCAGGTACGCTCAATTTAATAGATGGCGAATGGGCGATACACAGTTTAGATTTATCGACTTATGTTACAGGTGTAAAAATTAATACCAAACAAGTCTATGCCCCAATTGAAGAGAAAGCGTGGTTGCCGATTAGTTTACAAATCAAAGTAACAGGGAAATATTTTGGATTTAAATTTGAGGGCAATTATTTAGCATCTCTTTCCGATTATAAAATAACCATCAATCCAGATTTGGAATACGAAGTAGAAGTGATTGATGAGGCAGTAGAGAAAGAATTAGCCAAACAAATAGAAGAAAGTCGAAATGCTAAGGTAGAAAACATAGAAGGGCGTTTATCGGAAGGGAAAGAGGTAACCAGAAAAGAGTTAAAGAAAATGCTCAAAGAATATGAAAAAGAAGAAAAAAAAGAACAAGCAGAACCCGAAGTGACCTCAACGTATAACTTTGAGATAGACTCTATGGCCACCAAAAGAGATTCTTTATATTGGGAAAACATCCGACCTATTCCACTGACAAAACTAGAAGTCAAGGGATATGTAGTAGTAGATAGTATGATTATCGCAGATAAAGAAGAAGCCAAAAAAGATTCGTTAGGAGTTAGAAAAAACAAGAAAAAAGAAGGTTTTGGCGTAGGTGATTTATTATTTGGTGGGTCTTATGGCAAAACAAAAGAGAAAAGGTTTTTTATTAAACCCGCCTTAAATACCGTACAATTCAATACAGTAGAAGGCTACAACTTTGAGTATGGATTAAGGTATCGCCAAGATTATAAAAATAATACCCGTTGGTTTTTAGAAGGTACAGCTAGGTATGGTTTTGCTAGAAAAAAACTAAATTATCGCTTTGATACAGGTCTAGATTTTAATAGAAAATCAGCTACTGCAACCACTGTAACAATGGGGTCAAATGGTACTTCTGTTACCTCCAATGGCCATAAAGGCAAAGGGCAAATTCGATTAAGTGGTGGAAAATACATCTTCCAATATAATCCTGATAATCCCATCCATCCTCTAATAAATACCTTAACAAGTCTAGTTTCAGAAAACAATTTTATGAAGCTATACGAAAAACAATTTGTCAAATTAGCTTATCAACAACAAATTAATCGAAAGTGGCAAATTAAAGCAGCCGCAGAATGGTCTGACCGAAATACGCTACAAAATAACTCTAGTCACGTTTATTTCGATAAAGATAGTCGGTCTTATACCCCCAATATTCCTAATAATGTAGAAACTAGTACCGACTTTGTCCCACATCAAGCACTTATTGGTTCTTTTGGGATAAAAGGTAGACCCTGGCAAAAATATCGCATTCGAAGTTGTAAAACATATGCCATTAATAATTCTTCCCCTACGCTATCTTTAAATCTTCGTCAAAATTTTCATAGTGACAGCCCTAGTATAAACAATAATTTCACCCATGTAGAATTAGGCTTCCAACATGAATTCAAAGTCGGTTACCGAGGCAAGATGGATGTCAAAGTCAATGCAGGAACTTTCTTCAATCAAGATAATATGCAATTTCCTGATTATAAACATTTCTTAGGCAATCAGACCATTTTTTCTACTACTGACCCAGTGGGAAGTTTCCGTTTACTAGATTATTATACCTATAGTACCAATGATGCTTACTTAAATGCTCATGTTCATTATCAATTTAGGAAATTCTTAGTTTCTCAAATTTTTGAAGTACAAATGTTAGGCATTAAAGAGAATATTTTTGTCAATTATTTAAATACCGATTTTTCGCAAAATTATTTTGAGGTAGGCTATGGTATTGATAATATCGCTCGGATATTTAGGCTAGAATTTATTAGTTCGTTTCAAGATGCGAAGTACTTAGATTTTGGCATTCGAATTGGCATTGCAACTAATTTGGATAATTTGTTTAATTAACCATAATTGAGCAGCTTGTCATTTCGTAAAGAATAGTATTTTAAGTTTAATTATTCGATGAAAAAGCAGGTCAAAAAACAGCTAATTTCGATAGAAAACAACCGGATTAAATGCCTAAATTCTCCAAAAAATAGATTATTTTTGCGTCTCAAAAACTAGCATGAAAAAAGAAGTTATTTTAAAGCAAATAGAAAGAGAAATTAGACAATACGTTCCCGTTTTATCAAAAGCAGCAGACTCCGTATTAGACCAAGGCGTCTCAAATTATCCTATTTTTATAGTCCATCAAGGGGAAATAGAAGTCGGGATTCCAGTTATAGACCCGCAAAAAATAAAAAGTACTTGGGCTATTAACATATCTATTTTAGAAGAATTTGCGGCTAAACAAATTATTAAAATAGAAAACATTGATAATTTCAGGCAAGTTTTCAAAAATCCGCAGGAACAACTTTGTCTCTTTATTATTAGTGAAATTGGTGCTAATTTTATTTTTATTCCTCGACAAGATGTATAAGCTAATTGAGTTACTGGTTGCTAGTTGCTGGTTTTATCGACAACTGGAAACTGGAAACCGTCTAAATCACCAAACTAACTAATGAAAGCAAGGCAATAATATACATCACCCAATGGGTTTCGTTAAATTTACCCATCATTATTTTAATAATCGTCCAAGACAAAAAGCCACAAGCCAAGCCTGTAGCTATAGAAAAACTTAAAGGCATTAGTATAAAAGTCAAAATAGCAGGAATTGCTTCTTCATAGTCAGACCAAGGAATTTGGGCAGTCTGTCGAACCATCATAAAACCTACCATAATTAAGGCAGGTGCAGTTGCATAAGCAGGAACAATAGCAATTAAAGGGGTAAAAGAATCGCCAATAAAAATAAGCTCCCTGTAACGACCGCTGTCAATCCACTACGTCCCCCCACTGCAATCCCCGTTCCTGATTCAATATAACTAGTAGTTGGGGAGATGCCTAATACGCCACTCATTAAGGTAGCAATGGCATCTACGCCTAACATTTTTTTAAAATGTTTGATTTGCCCATCTTTTTGTACTAAGCCTGCTTCTTTGCTGCATGCCATTAAAGTACCAATGGTATCAAATAAATCCCTATAAAAAAGCGCAAAAATAGTTCCAATAAAACCAATTCCTAATGCCCCCATAATATCATATTGAAAGAAGGATAAATTGTTAAGATAGGAAATGAAAGGTAAGAAAAAAGAATGGGAGCAAGTAATTTTGAATAGAAAACAGGAATCCCTTAAAGGATTTAAGGAATATAAGTAGAGAGGGAAAACCCTTTTTGAATAGGGATTCCATGTTTTATCTATTGCTTATAAGGTTAAATTTTTTGGTATTTTTTTGTTTTATCTCAAAATTAGGTTAGTAATATTTTGAGTTAAAAACAATGTAAAGATAGATACCAAGCAATATTTTATTATTTCATTAGGTAAAGCAAAACAGAATATCATTTTGAGTAAGACTTAAACATACTCAATTAATAATCAAATAGTTAATTTAATCATTAAAGTATATTTTATGGAGTTTAATAACTCAAAACAAAAACAAGAATCCCAAAAAAGTTTAAACAAAAGGCTAAGTAGAGAGAAAAAACCCCTTTTTATTAGGGATTCTGTGTTTTATTTATTGTTTATATAATTAATTTTTTTGGTGTTATTTTATTTAAATAACAACATTTCAACCAATAATATAACAAAGATAAATACAACTCTACATTAACATATTTCATTAAACAAAACAAAATAGAGTAACATTATATACATCTATGACATAATAAAAACTAATAATCAAATAATTAATTTAATTAATGGAGTGTTTAGCTTAAAACAAGCTAAAATTTAAAAACAGGAATCCCTAAAGCACCTAATATTTAAGGCTTAAAAGTAAAGCATGTAGATACTTCTAAGGGATTCCGCGTTTTAGTTTTTTGTATATGACGTATTGTTTTTAAATATATATATTTTATTCAAAAATATTATTTTAAATACTAACATGATCTAATCCAATAATTCTCATTTTAAATAGTTTTAAATGTTAAATAATAACACAAAACTAATAGCAAAATGAGTTCTTTTTTTTTCTAAAAGTTACATTTTATGGAATACAAACTTTTTTTGTTAGATGACATAATCATTTAACAATCAAAATATTCAATGCATCTATTAATGCATTTTTATAGAGAAAGCATGTTTAGTTCTAGCCCTCTTTTTACAAATATCATGAAAAAAAAAGCAATTTTATTTTCAATATATCGTGTTTATTGGACTTCCTTATTAACATTAAAGAAAGATTAAACAATTAATAATGAATTAATTGCGCCAATTTATCAACAAAAAATAACACCATATATTTGGATAGTTTCTTATCTTTACAGTAAACTAAATCTAAACGTCTAAACTATGCTAGTACTAAAAGAACTAATCAAGATAATTGCTCCACAAAAAATAAAGAACATTAAAATTCTTGGTGGGGTAAAAAGTAAGGTTAGACAACTTTATAAAGGAATAAGTGAGGGAAGTATTGAGAATGAAGAAATGGCTATGACCCTTCTATTTCCAAATGCTAATAATCCCAAACAAGCTTTTGCTGATATTAAGCGAGCGACCAAAAAATCTTTAATAGATGCCTTATTCATTATTAATATCGATAAGGCTACATCAATTTACCACAGAAATTATATTAATTGCCTAAAGCAATACATAGCATCAAAAATATTGATAACTCTTGGATTCCGAAAAGGAGCAATAGATTTGGCAGAAAAAACGATAAAAAAAGCAGTTCTATATGAATTTACAGAAATATCATTATCACTTGGGAGACATATTATTCCTCTACACTCAAATAACACAAGAAATATAAAAAAATACTATAGTGCATTAAATCTTGTTAAACAACAACACAATCATCTTAACAAAGAAATTTTAATGCTAAATTGTTTCACAGAAATCGAAATTAACCTAAACAGTATTAAAAGAAAAGAAAAATTATTTTTATTATTAGATACCTATAAGTCCATCGCAGAAAAACACATTGAAAAAAACAATACTTACCATACTTTATTTTATGCCTATAATATTTTGATAATTTATTACGAACAAAAATCAGATTTTGAAAATATTATATTTTATGCAGAAGAGGCTATTAATGCTATATCACAAAAAAATTATTCATTACCAACAATTCCTTTCTTATTCTTTTTTTCTAAAAGTATTTCATATACTATTCAAAATAGACAATGGAATAAAGCAGAAGACCTTGTAAATCAATGCTTAAATTTACTATCTAATAAAACATATAATTATCATGCATTACTAGTGTATCAAGTTATGATAGGCTTCCACAGCGGCAACTATCAACTAGCCTATGAAGCTCTAAAGTTGCATAAAAAAGCCAAATTAGACGCCCCCCTACTAAAAGAACAATGGCAAGTAATAGAAGCGTGGATTATGCTATTTGCAGGTTGGGGAAAAATAGACTTAGATGGAGAAAAGCCCAATTTTAGGGTTTTTAAATTTATTAATAGTGTCCCTAATTTTATTAAAGATAAACCAGGGCATAATTCTATCATTCAATTACTAAAGTTTTTATTCTTTTTTCAAAAAGAAAAATACGTAAAATTATATGATATGAGTACGCCTTTTAAATTATATGCCCACCGTTACCTCAAACCCAAAATAACTGCAAGAACTCGATATATTATCCGAACGGTCTGTGCTGTAGCGGATGAGGGATTTGACAAAAGAATAGGGATGCAGAAAGCAAAAACTTATTATGAAAAATTAAAAAATACGCCTGTAAATTTTTTGGAGCAAAAAACGGTGGAAATTGTTCCTTTTGAATTGGTCGCAGAGACCGTTTTTGAAAATCTTTAATTCATTGTGGGGATAAAAAATAAAACCCAACTACTTGTAAGTAATCGGGTTTTATTTTTTTATCAGGTTAATCCGTTACACGTATCAGGCAATTTAAAATCGTCCGATACGAGGAACGAAAGCATATTAAGCAGTTAATACTAAATCCTTCACTGCCGCTATCCATTTTGGATGGTCATTTAAACTAGGAACTAAATCTACTTTTTCACCACCTAATTCTTCAAATTCTTCTTGATATTCAGTAGATACTTCAATCGTTGTTTCCAAACAATCGGAGACAAAAGCAGGGCAAAAAACCAATAGTTTTTTATCTCCTGCCTCGGCACGAACTTCTAAAACATCAGACGTATAAGGTTTGACCCATTCTGCCCGCCCCAATCGAGACTGGAAACAAATGGTATATTGGTCTTTCCGCAAGTTCATTTTTTCCGCAATCGCATAAGCCGTTTGATGACATTGTGCCGTATAACAAAATTGATTTTTAGTCGTCAATGTTTTACAACAATCTTTATTTCCTAAGCAATGATTCCCTCTATCTGCTTTGACCATTTGGCGCTCTGGCAAGCCATGAAAACTAAATAGGATATGGTCGTAAGCAGGAACATCAAATTGCTGTGCATTTTCAATAAACACATCAATCATAGCAGGATTATCATAATAAGAATTAATAAAAGTTACCTTAGGAATCGCCAATTCTTTAGACAATAAGCGCATCACTTCCTGATGAACAGACCCCGTACTAGCAGACGCATAATGTGGAAATAAAGGCAATACGATAATTTCCGAAACCGAGGCATCTAATAAATGTTTAATCCCTTTTTCTATAGAAGGCGATTGATAACGCATCGCTAAAACAACTTCATAGTCATCTCCTAGCAAAGGCTTAATATCTTTCACTAACTTCTCCCCGTATACTTTTAAAGGCGAGCCTTCTTTCGTCCACAACATTTTATATAACTTCGCAGAACTACCTGACCGAAAAGGGGCAATAATCCCTCTCACCAATAAATTTCTTTGCAGCCAAGGAATATCAATCACTCGTTCATCTAACAAGAATTGTTTTAAATACTTATATACCGCCCCTCTAGAAGGATTGTCTGGTGTACCTAAATTAACGATTAAAACGCCTTTTTTACCTAAATTTACCATGTTTACCTGTTTATTAAATAAGCTCTTGCTTAGAGAATAGGAAAATATAACCGACCAATTTGGCTTTATTTTGCACTTTCCTTAA
This sequence comes from Saprospiraceae bacterium, assembly GCA_045106885.1. Classification (GTDB taxonomy): domain Bacteria; phylum Bacteroidota; class Bacteroidia; order Chitinophagales; family Saprospiraceae; genus JAFMDF01. The sequence continues at coordinate 108 of JBGCFJ010001029.1, read as the reverse complement.
TTCTTATACGATACTACAATTATAATTCCAACACTCATACCTCTTACCCAGGGGTGATTGGTTCTATTAATTTTCGAATCATGCTGGTGAGGACTTGCAGTCCGCAAC
>JBGCFJ010001028.1:0-3008 GCA_045106885.1 Saprospiraceae bacterium | reverse complement strand
AGCGACCGAATCATGGATAACAGACTTGAGAGCAACAGGTTTAAACGATGGCGAAATATTAGAAGCCAACCAAGTGATTAGTTATTTTGCTTATGCGAATCGAATGGTGGTTGGATTAGGGATTAATACAACAGGCGATATTGTTGGCCTATCTCCTGGGGATATGGAGGATGAGGATAATTGGTCGCATGGGTAGTAATCTCATTAGCAAATAGGCAAAGATATACTGCATCAGGGTAAAAAATAGACTTTCTGTTGAAGATTGTTATTATTTACAACTGTGTCGATATTTTAGCGTCTAATTTTCAACAAAATTGGCATACTGTACTATTTTTTCAATTATTTTATTTGAGCCATTTTTTCTCCAATTAATGTATAAATCTATAGTTTCGTCTAATTCGATAAATCTTATATTTTGAGCTTTGGCAATTTTAAAAGAAATGGGCAGAATAGAAATGCCTATTTCTTTGGATACAAGATTTAAAATCATTCCACCAAAATCAGATTCAATAATTGTTTTCGGTTCAAAATCATGTTTAGTGAAAAAGTTGCTCAACAGGGAAGCATAGAAAGTGTTTTTATGTAAGCCTGAAAGAATAAATTTCTCCTCCTTCAACTCATTTAGGTCCTTTAAGGATTGCTTGTCAAACCAATGATTATTAGGAACAACCAAACAAATTGGTTCTGAATATAATTTTAACGAATCAATGCTGATATGTTTTATCTCATCTCTACTGAATGCTATATCTGTTTCATAATTGAGTAATAATTTTTCGTGATTTTCATCTGTTGGTTCGGTCAGTTCAAGTTTTAATTCAGGCAGATTGGTATTTAAAATTTCCAAAAAGGCAGGTAAAAATTTAAAAGCGAGAGAACCAGGATAAGTGATGGAGATGTGACCAGCAATTCCTGCTTCAATTTTTTTTGCCTGTCTATGAACTTGATTAAGTTCGCTTATAATAGTAGTCCATTTTTCTTGAAGAAATTTCCCTGCATCTGTTAGCTTTACGTTTCTTTTATCTCTTTCAAATAGTTGAACACCCAGCTCTACTTCTAGCGCTTGGATTTGTCTACTTAAGGTAGATTGGGCGATAAATACTTTTTCGGCTGTTTTCCAAAAATGCAATTCATTGGCAAGCGTTAAAAAATATTCTATTTGTTGAGTCGTCATTTTTATTATTTAATAGCCTTCCATTTCTTTAACAAATCTTGTTTACCTTTTGATAAATAGTGGGAAAATATCTTTTCAAATAGCGGTGATTTTAAATAGCCCCAAGTCTAATGCAAATATTGCATTAATCAGTCAAAAATATGTATTTTTTTTTAGGTAGAAAAAATGTTCCTTTGTTTTATAGGGTTAATAAATGGCAAAATTCACCTTGAAGGGAATGGCCTTTCAACCTTTAAAGACACTTATATTTTACTAAATTTTTAACTTAAAATTTGAGTTTTACCTAAAAATATTTATTGCATGACAACACCTAACTTAAAGCACCTCATTCGCTACGGCGGTCAATTTATGCCAGGCCTTGCAGTCGAAGCAAATGGCGCTTACATTCGAATGGATGACGGCCGAAAAATACTAGATTTTACCTCTGGGCAAATGAGTGGTATTTTAGGTCATTCCCATCCTGAAATTGTAGCCTGTATTCAAGAACAAAGCGAAGCGCTGATACATTTATTTTCTGGGATGCTTTCCAAACCTGTAATGGATTTAACGGAAATGCTTGCAGCATTACTACCTCCTGCCCTCAGTAAGGTTATATTACTCAGTACAGGTGCAGAATCTAATGAAGCCGCACTTCGTATTGCCAAAATGTATACAGGAGGGTATGAAGTATTAGCGCTTGAATCGGCGTGGCATGGTATGACAGGGGCAGCTGCGGCAACAACGCTATCTGCAAGCAGAAAAGGCTATGGACCGGGCATGCCTGGCATCATGGCATTACCAACGCCTAATGTATACAGACGACCAGATTGGGCTGGAGACGGATTTGAGTTAGAAATGTTAGACTACTGGTTTGACGTACTTGATAGGCAAGGAGTCGGTGCTTACGCTGCAACCATCGTAGAACCCATTTTATCTTCTGGTGGAATTATCGAATTACCACCAGGCTATTTAAAAAAGCTTAAACAAAAATGCGAAGAACGGGATATGTTGCTCATCTTAGATGAGGCGCAAACAGCCATGGGGCGAACAGGAAAAATGTTTGCATTTGAACACCATGATGTCGTACCTGATATTCTAACACTTTCAAAAACGCTTGGTGCTGGTCTTCCGCTTGCGGCGACTATAACGAGTGCGGCAATAGAAGAAAAATGTCATGAAAACGGATTCCTTTTTTATACCACCCACGTTTCTGACCCGCTACCTGCTGCTGTTGGTTGTAAGGTAATCGAAGTAATTGTACGAGATAAACTAGCGGACTATGCCGTTGAAATGGGTAATTATTTAACGCAAGGGCTAAAAGAATTGCAACAAAAGCACGAATGTATTGGCGATGTTCGAGGTCGAGGCTTGATGCAAGGTATGGAATTGGTCGCTGACCGTGTATCGAAACGGGCGATTCCTGCATTTGGTGATGCCGTTTCTAAAAAATGCTTTGAGATGGGTTTATCTATGAATATTGTACAGTTACCTGGTATGGGAGGAGTCTTTCGAATGGCGCCTCCGCTGATCATTAAAAAGGCGGATATTGACTTAGCCGTAACTATTTTGGATGCAGCTATTACGGAGACTTATGAGGAGGCAAGTTTTTAAAAAGAAGCCAAAAGGAAAGATAGCGCAACAATCCAATGCTGTTATGTTGACACGCTATTCAAGGATTTATGGTTTGAACCAGTAGATTATTTTTTCCCTACTCCCTTAGTAATGAGCAAAGAATAACTTGGCCTTTTTAAAACACCATGATTTTGAAAATCATGGTGTTCTGGCATCCAAATGGCGGACTTATTTTTTAAGTGTTACTAAGTGGATTTATGATGTATGATATATGATTTAAGATGTA
>JBGCFJ010001027.1:0-4776 GCA_045106885.1 Saprospiraceae bacterium | reverse complement strand
GCAGCAACCTACGCTTTGGGTAAAGTTTTTACGCAACACTTTGACCAAGGAGGTACCTTATTAACTTTTGACCCTGTTGAATCAAGAAAGTATTTTCAAGATGCTTTCGAAGAAGGTAAATTATATGTCGAAGATTTATCGGAAACGGACGGCGAAGTTAAAGAGAAGACAAGCTGGACCAATTTCTTTAGCAGAAAAAAGAAAGCCGATGAAGTAGATTTAGCAGATTTGCGCAACAAAAATGAAGAGATGAAAGAGATGATTATGAAATTGCAGCAATCCGTTGATGCTTTAAAAACATCGAAATAAATGCCAAAGGTAAGTCCGTCCATTTTAAACGACGGGCTTATTTTTTATTAAATATATTAGACAACCTTGTCCTACATAACACATTCATTATGGGAAATATTCAACAACACATAGACCGTATTAAAGAGGCCAATAAGATTACAAACCGAAAAACTATCTATGCAGCAGGTGCTGGATTAATTCCATTTCCTATCGTAGATACTGCCGCTTTATTAGGGGTGCAGTTAACCATGCTTCAGTCTATAGCTAACCTTTATGAGGTAGAATTCAAAGAACATATTGCTCAATCATTGATTGGATCTTTGATAAGTAGTATTAGTTCTATTGGAGTCATTAAACTAATTCCAGGTTTGGGCACTTTAGCAGGCGGCGCAACGGCTGCTATAACTGGTGCAACGGCTACTTATGCTTTAGGAAGAGTTTTTACCCAACATTTTGATCAAGGAGGTACCTTACTTGATTTTGACCCTGTTTCTTCTCGCGAATACTATCACAAAGAATTTGAAAATGGGCAATTATTTATTGCTAAACAAGATCTGATAACACAAAATGGAGCAAATAACCATGTTATGGATAAAAACACAGAAGCTGAGAAAAAACAAGTAATAGCAGAGAATAAACAATTGCAAATAATGCTATTAAGTTTACAAAAAGAGATTGAAAGTATCCAAGCTCAACGTGCTCCTAAGTCAGCTAAAAATATACCAAACCCATCAGGAAAGGCAAAACTAATAGCCGAAAACGAACAGTTACAAGTTGATTTATTTAATTTACAAAAAGACATCGAGTTACTCAAAACAGAAAAAAATAATAAGGCAAAAAAAGGTAAAGAAAAAATAGCTCGGACTAGCAAAAAGTCTCTGGCTACAATTTCTAAAGTAGCGGATCTTACAATCATTGAAGGTATTGGTCCTAAGATAGCCGAGGTTTTAAAAGTGGCGGGCATTTATAGTATGGAAAATTTATCCAAAACAAAGGCTAGTAGATTGCAGCAGATATTAAAAGATGCTGGCGGAAAATACAATTTTGCAGACCCAACTAGTTGGCCAAAACAGGCAGCTCTAGCTGCTGCTGGTAAGATGGAAGAGTTGAAAGCTTGGCAAGACGAACTTTTGGGGGGACGAACTAAAAAACGTAAATAAAAATATCATGACATATTATGCACTTGTAACTACTTACATTATTTTTTGCCTGATTGTCGCATATTTAGGTAGAAACGTATCCATAGGTTTCTGGGGAGTATTGATTTTAGGTGTTTTATTGACGCCTTTGACCCCAGCTATCCTGACGCTTCTTTTTAGGCCTAAAAAGAAGAAAAGGGATTATTTGTTAGAAGATATTGACTAAGAGGATATTTTAATATTCGTTTTGCTTTATAATATAATGATTATCAATTAATTGAAATCTTACTTAGGTTTAAAACCATTATATACCCATAATAATAAATGCAGCTAATTTGTTTACCATATTCAGGAGGGAGTTCGTTTGCTTATCAACCGCTGGCAGCTTATTGGTCAAAGTCGTGGAAAGTAACCACGTTAATACTCCCTGGTAGAGGACAAAGAATTGGAGAACCATTAGTTGTTAATATGGAGGATTTGGTCAATGATTGTTGGCAACAGATTAAGAACCATTTAGAGCAGCCTTATGCTTTTTTCGGACATAGTTTGGGGAGTAGATTAGCTTATCTTTTGGCACATAAGGCGAGAGAAGAAGGATGCTCACTTCCTGTACATTTATTTTTGTCTGGAACAAAGGGGCCGAGTGTACCCCCAACTACTCCTTATCGGTATTTATTTTCTAAAACAGCTTTCAAAAATAAATTGGAAGAATATGGTGGTATATCAGAAGAGCTATTGAATAATGCCGATGCCTTTGATTTTTTTGAGCCCATTATTCGGGCGGATTTTCAAGCAATAGAAACTTGGAAATATTATCAAAAAGCAGCGCTGAATATCCCAACGACGGTAATTACTGGAACAGCAGAAGAGATGACCGAAAAAGAGGTGCAGAAATGGCAACAAGAATTTTCAACTAAAGTGGCCTTTATTAAAATGAAAGGGAATCATTTCTTTCTTTTTAATCATCCACAACAATTCGTAGCGTTGATGCAAAATCATTTGCAAGAAACGCTATCAAAACAGCCGATTGAGATAGGAAAATAGTTACGGCTGAACAAATCTATTGGATAGTGTAGTAAAACGATTGAAATTCTTTAAAATTAGTTTAATGTTAACGATAGAACAAACTGTTGAACGAAAAGAAGCAGCTCAAAAAATTATCCGACGACATATATTGTTCTCGGCAGGTTTGGGGTTTATTCCTTTTCCTATAATAGATGCTGCGGCCATATTGGGCAACCAAGTATTAATGATAAATGACATATCTGATTTGTACAAAGTTCCTTTTAAAAAACATTTAGTCAAATCTTTTATCGGTTCTTTAGTCAGTAACTTAGGAGCTATTGGTTTTGTTAAGTTCATTCCTGGTTTAGGGAGTCTTTTAGGAGGAGCAACGGTTTCTGCTGGAGCAACAGCTGCGACCTATGCACTTGGAAAGATATTCGTTCAACATTTCGACCAAGGTGGTACGTTATTAAATTTTGACCCTGTCAAATCTAGGAAATATTTCCAACAATTGCACGAAGAAGGAAAAGTAGCTGCCCAATCATTACAAGAAGAAGAGATTGTGGTTACTTCTAAGCCATTGGTGGCACAAAATTTGGAAACAAAGATGCCCCTTTCGAAGACGCGAAAAGTAGAAGAAGAATTGGTAGAATTAGAAAAAAAGCCTACACCAACAGTAGCGATTCAAGCGCCTCAAAAAGTAGTTAATCAAAATATGTCTAGTAAAAAATCAGTTGCTACTCCAAAGCAGGAACGAAGCTTACTGTATCGTTTAAGATGGTTATTACTTTTACTCTTAGTTGCTATTTTGGGTTGGTTAGCTTGGCAAGGTTATACACAAGATAGGGTAGAAGACACACCCGAAATAGAACAGATTGTCCCTACTAAGGAAAGTCAACCACCAGCAACAGAATTGAGGGAGATACCAGCTGTTGAAGCAACATCAGCAATAACAAGGGACAGTACAAATAAGTAATGACTTGTAGGGGATTTACCCTTTAAAAAATAAATTTAGCAATGACCTCGGCAAATATAAAAAAAAGTAAGAAACTTAAGCAGGCTGCTCATAAAGTGATTCATCGCCGAATGCTTTATGCGGCAGGATTGGGGTTAATACCAATTCCCGTAGTAGATGCTGCGGGCATTTTAGGGATTCAAGTATTAATGATTAAGGATCTATCTAAGGTATATGGGATACCGTTTAAAGAACATCGAGTTAAATCCTTTATTGGTTCTTTAGTAGGTAGTATGGGGGCAATGAGTGCAGTAAAAGCTATACCCGTTATGGGGAGTATTTTAGGAGCAGTAGCGATGTCTCTTAGTGGGGCGGCATCTACTTATGCTATTGGGAAAGTATTTGTTCAGCATTTTGACATGGGGGGCACCTTATTAGATTTTGACCCTGTTGCCGCTCAAAAACATTTTAAAAAATTATATGAAGAAGGAGAAAAAGAGGCAGCTCGTTTAAAAGCAAAGAAAACGAGCAAAATTGGTAAATTAGTAAATACGATCATGCCTTCTAAGGAGCAAACTGCTCCTGAGGCTACTATAACACCTCCTCCAAATGGCGAAAAAGTCGATCCTGCTGAAGCTGAAGTGAAAGCTAAGAAACTGAAAAAAGCCAAACGACGAAAGGCAATATTGGCTAAGCGTCGGAGAAAGGCAAGAAATAAAAAAATTAAAAGATATGCCTTCCTACTGCTTGTTGTAGGAACAGCAGGTTATTTCTATTTTCAAAACAGTATGAAATATTCCTCTCAATCAACAGAGATTGATTTGTTTATGAAAGAGGCGAAGGCGAAACAAGTTGACTTGCAATCTGCCGGAGATCTTGATTCTATAACCATAGTTAAAATAAGCCAATTTTCTTCAAATTCTACAGAAGGCGCTATTGCAAAACACATACAAAGGCCGCAAACTACTTAACATAAAAGATTTGCCCTGCGCTAGGTTAGACATACAGGACACTCTAACTCATTCGCCTCAAAAGCCTTACATCACTTCTTCCCTATACACTCTTTCACAAACAAATATCCTGCACTAAACGTGAACCTTTATGGACATACTAGTAATGTGGGACCAGAATTTAATCGAAAAAGAATTGGTAGAGAAAGAGCTAGGTCGCTTAGAGATATTTTTGTGAATTTAGGTATTCCAAGTTATCGGATAACTGGAAATTACATAGAAAAATCGGCAGGTACGCACGATGAATATTGGGGAGCAGAAATTGTAATAGATGTATCTACGGAAGAAAATGCAGTAGCTATAGATGCACCTTCTATGCCAAGCCCAAGAAGCTTAGTGCCTGATTTTATTAAAAATATTGTTCCTGAAAAGGAAG
>JBGCFJ010001026.1:0-7387 GCA_045106885.1 Saprospiraceae bacterium | reverse complement strand
GTCGGATGATTAAAATCAGCTCATCCGACGACGCTAGTCATCGGACGAGCTGATTTTCCACGGGATTTGTCAGAGAACCATTAGTTTTAATCAGTTGAATAAGTTTTTAAAGCAAAAATATAGGTGAACTGAAATTCACCTGTACTTTAATCCAAAAACAGCCAGCGAAATCCAAACCGAACCTGCAAATCAGGAATTGGATAAGTATAGGTACTATAATGAAAATTGGGAGTAGTAAAATACAATAAATTCTCTCCTATAATAAAAAAGCGAAATTGTTGAATTCTAAAATTAAAAAAGACATCCACAATTGGATAAAACGGCACTTCGGTATCTTGTAAAAAGAATTGACTAGTCAGTGGTTGGAAATTATCTGGTTGATATGGGGTGTTCAGTCTTACTTCTCCTCCCAAATGAGATTCCATTACCTTGAATAATTTTAAATCCATATACAGTCGATGAATGGAATAAATTTGAGGAATTCGAATGACTTCTTGAGTGGCTTGCTGAAAATAAACGGTATTTTGTAAATGAAATCGCCCTACGTCTATTTGATTATTAACACTTAATTGAAAGATATTCAGCCCTTCCGATAATTGTTGTGGTTTTGCTTGTTGGTCATAATAAATATAATTATCAATGAGGTGATAATTGGCGGTCAAATCTGTTTTCAGTTTAGGGATAGTATAACTCGCAGATAAACTGTTTTCAAAAACTTTTTTAAAGTCATTTTGCCAAGAATTTTGGGCAGTCACATAAAATTGTCGCTGCAACAAACTAGGGGTATATAATTGATTGGTTAAAGCAAACTCAATTTTTCCTAATTTTTTAGAATCCCACAAAAAATCACCTTTTAAATAATAATCGCCAATTTGCTTCAATGCACCAAAATGTCCATAAGCTTTGACGTTTAATCGTTCGGATGGCGTAAATTGAATTTTTCCAAAAAGGAATAAATTATTAATAGTAGAATCTATTGGTGCTTGACTTAGTTTAGTAAAAGTGTGGGAAAGACCTGTTGCGAGTAAATCTTTTTGGGTCGGTGCAATTTCCTTTTGAGTACCATAAACACTACCTAGATTATCTTTAGTCAGTTTAAAAGTACGAATGCTAAAGGTATTCTCAATTTGGTCTGTTTGTATAAAATTTCTAACACCTCTATCGTCTAATAAAAAATCGCCATAATAACTTAAATTACTTTCGTCTACATATTTATAAGTATTTCTTCGGAGGCTTAAATTATGCTTTAAGGTGAATTTTCTGCCCGTTTCAGGAATTGTTGGCACAATAGCACTTGGCGTGTCAATGGGCGGTGCAGGTCTTTTTCCTCCTCGTTGCGCCAATGGTGGTTGTTTATTATCCGTAGGTATTTTTCGGTCTTCCTGAATTGGTATTGCTGGAGCAATTGAATCTACAACTGGTTGCGTAATGATAGTTCTTAAAGAATCTTCTGTGATAGGAGGCGTTTCATTGTCTACTTCATTAGCAATTGAATCTATGACTGGTTGCGTAACAAGCGCCCTTAAAGAATCCTCTTTAGTAGGAGGCGTTTCTTTTATTTTAGGCGTTTTTTGTAGTAAATAAAACTGAGTATAGTTAATATCTCTTTCAAAATACCTCGATTCCCCAGAGTTGGTATTTACAGGCCGTCCAACCGCAATGATGCCTTTTCGAAGGGTAAGCGAGTCTGTTACAACCACTCCTCCATTTTCTTTTTGTTCGACAGTATTAGTTGTGAAATTAAAGTAACTCTCGTATTTTTTATTTTTAGATTGATAACGATAAGTTCCTGAAAAAGAATTAGTCCGAGCGGCCTGCTGGTTATATTGTCCCGTATTACGAATGTTTCTGTAACGCATGCCTAAAGCAGCATTTTTGCCAACAGGCTTACTGAAATCTGCACTAAAGGCTGCTTTTTCTTGACTAGTCTGAGAAAAAGAAATATCAGAATAATCTTTTTCGGATTGGTAATAACGAATGTCATCTGGTTTAGTGAGGTATAAATCATAACTATGGAAACCTGCATCAAACCCTTTGCGAATTCGAGGTTGGAAAACGATTGGTCGATGTGCAGAACCCAAGTTGCCTAAATTTACATATTCATATTTTGCCTGTCGAACAGGGTCATATAGATGAAAATTTAACTTACTGCTATCTTGAAATAAAGTCTTTTTGGCCGCATTTTCTGCGTAATAATAAAAAACTTCTTGGCTGAGCGTATCCCTAGAGGCATCTCTTTGGCTTTGGAGAGAACCACCTGAGCTACCAGTATTGCCAAAATTACCAAAACCACCGCCTCCTCCTCTTGAAGACCCTCTATTACTGCCAGGGTATTGCCCAAATAGCGTAATAGTACAGCCTAACATTAAGATGAATGTTAGCCAAGATTTAATTTTCTGAAATGAGAAATATTGTTGATTACCGTCCAACCATTACCTTTTTTGTGATTTTAAATTGTTCGCTCCGCAAAGATAATAAGTAAACGCCTTTGGGTAGCGAATTTGGTAATAAAATGGAAAAATCATTCGCACCAGCAATCAAATTTTGATATTGCCAATTTTTTACGACTTGTCCATTTATAGTCATTAACGAAACTTCCAAGTTATCTAATGCCTCAGAAAGGTTAACAATAAGTGAAGTACGGTCAATCATTGGGTTTGGGCTTAATTTTATTTCATTGAACAGTGAAAAATCTTTGGTAGGAGTAAGGCTACAAATTTGACTTTGTAGGCAATTTGAATTCCTCGATTGACTATTACAATTATCATTCATTCCTTCAAATACAAATAAGCCACCTTGCATATCAGATAATAAAATATTTCCAGAAGGTAAAAAAGGGTAGACACCCCATGCCCCTCTATATTGAGTGCCGTTTGGTGGAGAGTAGGTATCAAAATATCGAACTAATGCTGGTTCGGTAGGATTAGAAATATCGTAAATTCTTAGCCCATCATAATAATAAGAAACATATAAATAGTTACAAGCCACTACTTGATTATGGGTAATACTAGTAGCATTGTCTACTTGAGCGTCAAAAGTTTTGCCTATTTCTGGCTCACATAAATCTGTGACATCTATTACTTTTAAGTCAAAACCATGGTTTTCATCTCCTAAGTAATAAGTACTACAATCTGTTGAAATCCACCCAGAATGATTATAGCCTCTACTAGGATAGTTAGTCACGGTACTTAAGGTTTGAGGATTGGCATCGTCTGTAAAGTCAACAATTGCTAGTCCATCATTGCCTAAATTTAAAAAAGCAATATTATTATCCACATACGCATCATGAACATGACTTGGTGTGATGCCACCAAAATTATTATAATCGCCTAAGACAATTGGATTGATTGGGTCACTAATATCAAAAGTACGCAATGGAGTATAACCATTGATGTCCCCTCTTGCCGCTAAGGCATATAATTTGGCAGTAGTTGTATCAATAAAAATATTATGAGCAGTTCTAAAAATATCTTTTTGGTCATAAACTACGGTTACCATATCGGGTAATTGCCGCATATCAATGATTTGCAAAGTACTATTATTCCCTTCTCCTGCTGCTGCATACAAATAACCTCGATAATCATGATAATCCCGATGGACAATTTGTCCACCTTGTACTTTTCCCGCCACAAAAAAAACTTGAAAAGGAGCACTTGGATTGGTTACATCAATAAAATGGGTGCCAGCGGTAGTGCCAATAATAGCATATTCATGATTATTAACCGCATAACCCCAAATTTCATTATAAACATTGGTGTGATTCGTAGAGCCAATAATCGTGCTATCCGACCATTGACCTAATAAATTGGCTTCAATTGCTTGACCAAAATTTTGACCAATAAAAAATAAAAACAAATAAGTGATTAGTAAATATATTTTCATACTTCAAAAATAATCTTACTAACTACTGGATGCAAATGAAATCTGAAATAGTGTCGGTGAAAGTTTATTTTTAAGGGCTAAAGTAGTAGTTTGGTCGCTCAAAACTTTGAAAATTGATGGTTATTTACCTATTCCGTCATTACGACGAAAGTTTCCATTGAAGGCGTAAACGAAGCCTATAAGTAGGCTGCTGAAAGTTGCCCCAAACCCATTTGCTCATTTGTTCATTCACTGATGATTGATTTAAATATACTAAAATCGACACCTATTTCATTAAGATTGTATAATGCTACAGGTATATTAATTAAAAAAAACAGTGTCAAATAAACAAGTAGTTGAGGGCAACTATCAATATATTTTAAATAAGAATGATTTAGTTAAATCAGGTATCTATTTTTTGAGAATGGAAATAGCTACTACCATTATAAGACAGAAAAATTAATTTTGCTCAATTAATTATTATTTCCTAATCTTCTAGAAGTATATGCTAAATTAACTCCAGCAAGATTGGCACCATCTAAAACGGCACCTTCCATCTGTGTTCCTGCAAATTTAGCATCTATTAAATAAGCAGACTCCATATTAGTTTTGGTAAGATTAGACCCATCTAAATTAATTTCTCTCAAATTGGCAATATGTAAATTAGCTGATCTTAGATTTACATTTTTGAAATGAGCGTTAAATAAGTTAGCATTAACAAGAGATGCTTTAGACAAATTAACATTTTTAAAAAAGGATTGATTTAATAAGATTCTATCTAAAGGAGCATTGCTTAAATCGGCTTCCTCCAAAAAAGCATACTCAAAGGTAGTCATTTGGAAAATTTTCTTATAAGTCTTTGTATTTAATTTTTTATTAACTAAGGAATTAAGTAAAATGCCTCTTTCAGGACTTAACTTTTTTTCGATGCCTGATGCTTTATCTATTACTTCACTAGGTTTCGAGCTATTAGCAAGGATACTAATTCTCATGATTAAAGAGTCAGATAATGTGTGACTCGAATCTCCTATGGCATCAAGATATTGAATTTCTTCATCAATAGCCAACATAATAGCTGTATGTTCTGTAGAGAAATCTATTTTTTGTTGTTTGTCTCTGAATAAATAAAATGCAAAAGATAAAAAAATGACTGCTGGAAGAATAAGTTTCATTGGTCCTTTCATAGTTAGTTTTTTAGAGTTTTTTTTGTGATAAAGTGATTCTTTGTATTGAAAAACTCGATTAATAAAATAGTTAGTGCTATTCAACAAAATTAAAGTTGAATAGAATTTGTATTAGACTTGTTACCCTTTAATATATACTCCTCTGAAAATGTCTTTTCTCGCTATTTTGACTAAAAAAATGAGTCCGTAGCGGGGCTATGCACTAATTTTTTAAGCCAAACTATCAAGAAAATCCAAATTTCATAGAAGCACTTCTCAAAGAGTAACAAGTCTAATACAAAGTCATAAATTCGACGGGAGCAACAAATCTAGCGAAATTTCGCTAATAAATTATAATAATTATCTAAATTTAGACAAAAAAAGATATATGAATAGTTACTACTTTACAGAAGAACATGAATTATTCCGTCAATCCTTGCGGGCTTTTTTGGAAAAGGAAGCCATTCCCAATATTAACCAATGGGAAGAAGACCGTCGAACGCCTAGAGATATATGGAAAAAAATGGGCGAAATGGGTTTTCTAGGACTCTCCTACCCCGCAGAATACGGTGGAATGGAATTAGATTTTTTCTATGATGTAGTGTTTAATGAAGAATTAGGTCGTTGTAATTCTGGTGGTTTTGCGATTACCCAACAAGTCGTACAATATATGTCTGGTCCTTATATTTTAAAATATGGCTCAGATTACTTAAAGAAAAAATATTTACCTGGCATTATTGCGGGGGAAGTCATTTCCTCTATCGGCATTACAGAACCAGGTGCTGGTTCAGATGTACAAAACATTCAAACTAAGGCAATCCGAGAAGGGGACCATTATATCGTTAATGGTTCAAAAACTTTTATTACCAATGGTGTTTACGGTGATTTTGTAATTACTGTCGTAAAAACAGACCCAAGTCGAGGCGCTAGTGGCGTTAGTTTATTAGTTATTGAGCAGTCTATGGAAGGGGTTTCTACTCGGAAATTAAAAAAATTAGGTTGGCATTCTTCAGATACTGCCGAAATTAGCTTTGATAATGTAAAAGTACCCGTTGAGAATTTAGTGGGAGAAGAAGGCAGAGGGTTCTATTATTTAATGAACGGTTTGCAATTGGAGCGGATTTGTGGACTTCCAGCAGGGATTACTGCTATGGAATCAGCCCTTGAAAAATCACTTCAATATATGTCTGAAAGACAAGCTTTTGGCAAATCTATCAATAGATTCCAGGTACTCAGACATCGAATTGCTCAGATGGCATCAGAGGTAGAGGCAGCCAAAGCCTTTACGTATACTTGCTCCAAAATGTACCAAGATGGCATTTATGATGTCAAGTTATGCTCTATGGCAAAATTATTAATTTCCGAATTAGCAGAGAAAGTAGCGACGCAATGCTTACAGTTTTTTGGAGGCTATGTTTTGATGGAGGAATATCCTATGGCACGAATGTATCGAGATGTAAGAGTCGGTACCATTGGCGGTGGTTCTTCTGAGATTATGCGAGAAATTATTGCTAAAATGCTTATCGAAGACGTGGGATATAAAGCAGCTCCAAGAACAGATAAAAAAATAGCCGTTGGTAGCAGCAGTACTAGCCAACCTAAGCCATTACAAGCTAACAAAAAAGTAAAAAAAGCAGTTGGTCAAGCAGCATCAATAGACACTTTAGTAGCAGGTATTCAGCAACAAGCAGCTAAAGCTAAGCCATTGGGCAAAACTTTAAAATTCGATATGGGTGGTCAACAATTATTCATTGATGGAACGGGTGATACTAATGTAGTTTCTGCCAGCAGTGAAGCTGCCGATTGTACGGTCAATGTATCTATGGACGATTTTCAAGCATTGATTAACGGCAATTTAAATCCAATGTCTGCTTTTATGAGTGGAAAAATTAAAGTAGATGGCGATATGGGTGTTGCAATGAAATTGCAGAGTTTGTTTGGGTAAAATAAATTTAGCAAAGAACAGAGGGCAAGGCTACCCGTCTAAGATTGGCCATTTTCGACAACAGCGAATCTATATTCGCTGCTCCAAGCGTCGGAAAATATAGATTTTCCGTTGTCTGTCCTAAAATTGAGTGTCCAACTTTAGACGGGTAGCAGAGGGTAATAAAGGTAAAAATACTTAAAACTATTTTATTAAGAAGAAGCATTTTCATTATACCGCTTTAATATTCTTTTTCTTTATACTGAGTAGTTAGTCCAGTTAATATTGTCGGGTACTTGCCTAAAGTTGTAAAAAATAAAAAGAAAAAAAAGTCTAAAAACCTTGTAAAAGTGACCTAAAAATAATCTTTTTGTAGAAAAAAAATGCTGAAACAAATCTGGAATAACTTATATAAGCATAGGGATTCGAATAAAGGAGA
>JBGCFJ010001025.1:0-3460 GCA_045106885.1 Saprospiraceae bacterium | reverse complement strand
CAGAACGAGCGATTGAATTGCGAGAAGCGTATTCCGAAATTCGGGCAGGTTGGCACATGAGTAAAAAACATTGGAATACCGTGGAATTTGAAGGCAGTTTGAGAGAGGAGTTGTTGATTGAATTGATAGACCATTCTTATGATTTGGTGGTGGCAAAAATGAAAAAGGCAGACCGAGAATTTTTGAAGAAGATGGATTGATTTTTCAGGACGCCGCTGAAAGCGGCTAAAACAAGGGGTTTGGGGTTGAGCGAATCCGATTTTTTAATAAAAAATCGGATTCTCTCAACCCCAAGAACTCTCTTCACGCACGAAGCGTAGCGGAGTGCGTGACTCAGTAAAAAATGTATGGTAGAGAGATTCCTTTATTAAAAATTGCCAATTGAAAATTCATAAACCTTACCTTTGCCCTTTTGCACCAATTTCGAGGAATGACCAATACAAAAAGCATCAAAGAATTACCTTATTTAATCGTCGGACAAGGCATTGCAGGCTCCATGCTCGCTTGGTTTTTAGCACAAGCAGGAACGCCCTTTATTATCATAGATAACAACCACAAATCTTCGGCATCAAAAATTGCGGCGGGCATTATCAACCCAATTACAGGACGTCGATTTGTGAAGAGCTGGATGATAGAGGACTTTTTGCCTTTTGCGAGACAAACTTATCAAGCGATTGAAAAGGAATTGGCGGTGCAGGTGTGGAAGGATATGGACATTATTCGTTTTTTTCTGAATAATGCAGAAGGGAATAATTGGTTGTCGAAAACAACTTGGGAAGGCTATGATAAATTCCTGAAAAAAGAAAAAGAAGCCGCTTACCTCAACGAAATTATTTACGATGAAATGGGCTATGGAACGGTCATGGGCGCAAAGGTCAATTTAGGCGTTTTGGTAAAAGCATTTAAAAAATACTTTCAAGCAAAAGAGCAGCTTCGCACCGAATCATTTGAGTACGAATTATTAGAAATCGAAGCCAACTATGTAAAATACAAAGACCTTATAGCCAAAAAGGTCATTTTTTGTGAAGGCTATAAATCTGCCCAAAACCCTTGGCTTAACCATTTACCTTTCGAGTCTGCCAAAGGAGAAGCCTTAATTTTACGCATTCCAAGTTTGCAAACCCCCGATATTATTAAAAAACACTTTTTTATCGTGCCGCTAGAAAATGACCTTTTTTGGTTCGGTTCTAATTACGAATGGGACGATTTGACCGATGAACCAACGCAAATAGGCAAGGATTATCTAGTGGATGCCTTAAAAGATATTTTGAAAGTCGATTATGAAATAGTGAACCATTTGGCGGCAGTGCGCCCCGTGTTGAAAGATAGACGCCCTGCTTTGGGACTGCATCCTACCCATAAAAATATAGCGATTCTCAATGGCATGGGCACTAAAGGCACTTCTATTGCCCCTTATTGGGCGAAAGAAATGGTCGCGTTTTTAACAGAAAAAAAGGAGATTCCTGCGGAGGTGGATGTACAACGATTTAAAGTAGGGTAGGCTTCCTGCCTGAGTAGCCAATTGACGGACGAAGCATACAGATGAACGTATCTAATGATTCCAAATTATCTGATATATTAAGTCTCATAGATGGAGCATCAAGCGCTTATGATTTACCTATCAGTTTGAGTTTCTTAGAAGGGAAAAAGGCGGTATAAATGGTTGATTATTTCTGCCACTTTGCCTAACTTACCTCGTTTTTATTTTAACCCTAGATAAGAAAAAGATACCGACGATAAAAAATAAGGACAAAGTCAAAATACTATTTCGCATGCCACCAGTGAGTTGATTAATAGCTGCAAAACTAGATGTACCAACGACGATAGCTACTTTTTCCAAAACATCATAAAAACTAAAGTAGGAAGTGACATCTTTGGTATTTTCTGGGATTAACTTAGAATAAGTCGAACGAGATAAAGATTGAACGCCACCCATTACCAAACCAACACAAGCCGCAATGATATAGAATTGAGATTTAACAGTTACAAAATAGGCGGCTAAACAAATACCTACAAAAATGGTTGCAATAATAATTAAGGCAAAAATATTCCCTTTTTTACCAGATAGCCAAGAGAAAAAATAAGCGCCTAAAATCCCTATGATTTGAAGGAGTAAAATAACCGTAATCAATTCAGTCGTTTCAAAACCTAATTCTTCGGTGGCAAAAATGGAAGCTAAGAAAATGACGGTTTGTGCGCCTGCACTAATACAGAAAAACGCTCCTAAAAAAGTTTTAAGGTCCGCCATATTTTTAACTTTACCCCATACTTTTTTTAACTCTGCCATTCCTTTAGAAACCAAATTCTCCGTAGGTTTTTCTTTTGAATCATCAGGTAACCGTCGGAATGCAATTTGGGCAAATCCTATCCACCAAACCCCAACTGTCAGAAAAGCAATCCTAATCGGTAAGTAGCCATCAGTGGACAAACCAAATACCTCAGGCTTCATGATGACAAATAAATTGATACATAATAATAAAATACTGCCAACATAACCAAAAGCAAAACCTTTTGCACTAATTCGGTCATATTGGTCCTCTGTTGCAATTTCTGGCAAGTAAGAATTATAAAATACCAGACCTCCAGCAAAACCAATCATCGCCAAAATATATCCGATAATCCCAATTGCCAAGTGAGACATACTATCAAAAAAGAAGAGCGATAGACAAGCCAAAGAACCCATCGTTGTGAAAACTCTTAGGAAAAATTTCCGTTTGCCTCCATAATCTGCAATACCTGAGAGTAGGGGAGAGAGTAGGGTAATGACTAAGTAAGAAATGGAGGTAGCATAAGCAAAAACGGCTGTGTTTTGCAATTTAATTACTCCAAAATCTATCACAGAATCAGTAACTGTAGAGAAATACCCAGGGAAAATAGCTGCCGTAATAACCAAAGCAAAAGCAGAATTTGCCCAGTCAAACATCGCCCAACCATTGATGGTCTTTTTATTATTTAAAGGAATTGCAGTAGTTGTACTCATATATTTAAGTTTATTCAATAGCCTATGAAATCAGCTTACGGATAATTTCATAAAAGGTCTACTGATAATGCCACAAGGTAACCGCATTTTACCCAATAATGGTATCTACTGCCTAATTTTTTTTGTTATTTTTCTACGAACGGATATAGGAAGCAGTCCAACGCCCTTATTTTTGAGGATGTGGACTTTTTCATTTTACTATTTATATTTTCTTTCTACACTTCCTAATGGTAATTTTCAATCTGTGCTAATTGTTTATATTTTGAATTTGTAACTTAAAGAAGAAGAATATTTTATAATAATACTTATTTGTCTAATAAGTAATTGTCGTTAGCGTCTTAATTTTAATAATTGAATTAGGAATGCCTAAAGTTGTTTTGTTCTTTTTTTAAAAATATTTATTTTTTTTTCAAAAAGCCCTTGTATTATTCCAACAACCCCGTATCTTTGCGGTCCAATATCGCGGAGTGGAGCAGTTGG
>JBGCFJ010001024.1:0-7681 GCA_045106885.1 Saprospiraceae bacterium | reverse complement strand
GGTATAAATGGTTGATTATTTCTGCCACTTTGCCTAAATAATAAGGATAAAATTATACAAATCCGTTGTCCCTTGTAATCTGTTATCCATATTTTCTACAACGGATTACAAGGGACAACGGATTTAAACATTTACAAGCGTACCTAAAAATTTCTATCAATTTATCTATCATCAACAAAACGAAAATGGAAAAAACACCAACTATATTCCCTTTCTCCAATCATTTGGGGATGTACTTAGTAAAACGGGAAACAGGCAAAAGTCATTTTCAACTACCTATTAAAGATTTTCACTTTAATCCTCAAAAGGTCATTCATGGTGGTGTTTTATATTCCCTTGCGGATACGGGTATGGGTGGTGCCTTATACCCAATGTTGGCATTAGATAAAGGGGAATTATGTGCAACGATTGAAATCAAAATGACTTATTTGAAAGCAGCAAGAACGGGTGTTTTAGATTGTCATACTGTCGTTATTAACAAAGGCAAAAGAGTAGCGATGTTAGAATCCGAAATTTGGAACGAAGGTAAATTAATTGCTAAGGCAACTGGAAGTTACGCCGTCTTTACGCCTAGTAAATCTTAATCCAAAAGATTTAAAATAATGAGTTTTTTCGTTAAATTGCAGCATAAAAACGAAAAATCATGAAATACTCATTGCCATTATTCTTCCTCTTTTCTTGCTTTTTTGCTTGCAACTCGCCTACAAAACAAGCAGAATCCTCCAATCAAGCAAATCGCCCACCTAATATCGTCCTCATTTTTACCGATGACCAAGGATATCAAGATTTAAGTTGCTATGGTTCGCCCACTATCAAGACGCCTAATATTGACCAGATGGCAAAAGAAGGCGCACGATTCACTAATTTCTATGTGTCTCAGCCCGTTTGTTCCGCTTCTAGGTCTTCTTTATTGACAGGGTGTTATGCCAATCGAATCGGGATTTCTGGCGCATTTAGTCCTTATGTTGGAAAAGGATTACACCCTCAAGAAGAAACCATTGCCGAAATCTTAAAACCATTGGGCTATGCCACTGCTATCTACGGAAAATGGCATTTAGGTTCAGAACCAGAATTATTACCCACTCGACAAGGATTTGACGAGTATTTTGGCATTCCTTACTCTAATGATATGTGGCCTTTACATCCTTGGCAAGGTAGTGTTTTTAACTTTCCTGTTTTACCATTAATAGAAAATGAAACGGTTATTGACACCCTAAACGAACAAAGTCAAATCACGACTCAATACACGGAAAGAGCAGTTAATTTTATTCGAAAAAATAAAGAAAAACCTTTCTTTTTATATGTGCCACATAGTATGCCACATGTTCCTTTATATGTCTCTGATAAATTTAAAGGCAAATCTGTTGGTGGGCTTTATGGAGATGTCATTGAAGAAATTGATTGGTCAACAGGGGAGATTTTAAAAACCTTAAAAGCAAATGGATTGGAGGAGAACACCTTAGTTATTTTCACTTCTGATAATGGTCCTTGGTTATCTTATGGTGGTCATTCTGGTGTCGCTTTGCCTTTGCGAGAAGGAAAAGGCACTTCCTTGGAAGGAGGCGTCAGAGTACCTTGTGTCATGCGTTGGCCGAATAAAATTCTTGCTGGACAAACTATTGAGAATCCTGCCATGACGATTGATATTTTGCCAACTATTGCGGCATTAACGGGTGCAAAATTACCTACTAAAAAGATTGATGGTCAAAATATGACGCACCTAATGGAAGGAAAAACGGACTTACCTCCACACCATGATGCTTATTATTTTTATTATAAACAAAATGAATTGCACGGTATTTTAAGTGGGGATGGTCGTTGGAAATTATATTTGCCGCATCAGTATCGGTCTTTAAATGGACGAGTTGGTACTAACGATGGGTTGCCGATTAATTATGACCAAAATCTGATTCAACAAGAATTATACGATTTGAAAAATGATATTAGTGAGACGACGGATGTGGCTGCACAACATCCTGAAATTGTCGCTCAATTATTGGAACAGGCAGAATTGGCTCGGCAAGAATTGGGCGATAAATTGACGGATAGGGTTGGAACTGGTGTTCGGCCGATTGGGCTGGTTGCTAAAACAAAGTAATCCAATAGTAGCGCATACCTTATAAATTTATCCCTTGAAAACTAGTGGTTAGTCAAGATAAAATTGACGGGTTAGTTAGTTCAAACGCTTGGAGGTCTGAGAGACACTCCAAGGTTTTTGCCACCTGACCTTGGAGTGTCTTGAAGACACTCCAAGTGTCTTTTCAACTTCATCAAAATCATAAAAACCAGCGAAATCAGTATCAAAATAAATCATATTAGGTTTCTCTTAACAGCCCTAATAGATGATTTATGATTTTAAGCCGAAGCTTATAACAATTCCCTAATAATTTCCCCCATTCGCTTTCCACTCTCATTGGCGACTGCTATCATTTCTTCCACGGTAGCCGATTTTATATTTTCTGTAGGATAGCATTTATTAGACACTACAGAAATAACCATAATCGGCAGCCCACTATGTTTAGCGACAATCACTTCTGGTACAGTGGACATACCTACGACATCTCCGCCAATTCGATGTAAATATTCGTATTCAGCGGGTGTTTCTAAATTAGGTCCTGCCAAAGCGACATAGACTCCTTCATGCGCCCGAAACCCTTTTTGAGTTGCAATAGCAATTGCTTTTTGGTTCAATGCCCTATCGTAAGTATCCAACATTTCAGGGAAACGAGGACCTAGCCTTTCATCATTTGCCCCTCTTAACGGATTTTCTGGTTGTAAATTAATGTGGTCTCGGATAAAGACTAAATCACCTGCAAAGATATGGGCGCTAGTACTACCCGAAATATTAGAAATAAATAAGCGTTCGATGCCTAAAAATTTTAAAACCCTGATGGGAAAGGTAACTTGTTTCATAGAATAGCCTTCATAATAATGAAAGCGACCTGCCATCGCTACCACCTTATGCCCATATAAATAGCCCAAAATTAGTTTTCCTTTATGAGTTTGGACCGTAGAAATCGGAAAGTGTGGAATGTCTTTATAATCAATTTCAGCTACTCGTTCAATCTCATCGGATAAAGCACCTAAACCTGTTCCTAGGATGATGCCGTATTTTGGGGCAAAATCATTAATGTTTTGGATATAGGTTATGGCTTCTTGTATTTGGTCGTAAAGCATGGTTATAAATCTTGGTTGGCTGAAAAATAAAATAGGCGTTACTTTCTCAAAAGCAACGCCTATTCCTGCTACTTCTAAACAAAGTAACAATGGTTAATTTACAATTCCAAAAAGCTTAATTTTCAAAATTTAGTAAATCTATAAAGAAGTTGTCAAAAATTTACTAAATCTTTGAAATTTAGCAAATCACCCCAAATTTACTCATTTATTCATTTCATCATTTAGTCATTATTTCCCCCTACCGAATCACTGCCACAGGCATTCGTCTATCAAAATTCCCTTTAATCACAGGAGATTGCCGACTCCCTGTATAGCTTCGCACATTATGGTAAGTAAAATCAAATAATTCTTGGACGCCAATAATATTATCAAAATTGGTGTCCGCTTCACCTTTTAGGCCTCTAATTAAAAAATGACTAAAAACCCCTTGTCGTAAGCCAGAAGATTCTAGAGACGTTTCGCTCGATTTAGAAGATAAAATAAGGGCGGAACCAGGACTAGATTGTGCCAAAGCTTCATAGTATTTTAATAAGGCATTATTTGCATCTGCCCCTTTCATGGCTAACAATCCACCAGAATGACAAGCATCTGCAATACAGATTTTATATTTAGCGGGACTATTATCTAAAATCTCTTTTATTTCTTCGTGGAAAATTCGATTGTCAAAACCATCAAAATCACTAGGTAAAAAAGAGCCAGGTAGACCGTGACCAGAAAAATAAAACATCACTAAATCATTTGGCCCCGCTTTCATAAATACTTCGTTTAAAGTAGTTAGAATTTTTTGTTTGGTCGCATCTTCGTCAATTAAAATACGAATATGGTCATCTGATAAAGCGCCACCTTCTGGGCTTTTCAAAAAGGCATACATTCGATAGGCATCATCATCTGTAAATTTTAAGGTCGGCATGTGATTATAAGTCGCTACGCCAATCACTACTGCCCAGACTTTCATTTGATTATGCATTTGAACATTCTGACGAGTCGTTGGTGTTTCTTCAAATGGATTACTATCTCCTACATGGACACTAGCTTTCCAATAACCAGAAACTTTTTTGCCATCACTTAAAGTTAATATGCCTTTTCCTTCAAAGTAACCATCTACCCAATCTCCTACATAGACATCTCCATTGGCATAATATATCGTGCCTTTGCCATGTGCTTGTTCGCTTTGGAAAGTACCTTCGTATCGAGCGCTATGGTTTTTATAAACATAAACCCCTTGACCATCTGTACAATTACCAGAAATACAACCTTCTCCATTGGCATTTTTAGCAACTAAGGCATTTCGTTCATTTTTGGATTGCCCATTTAATAGGGCTTCAATATCAATGGTATTGCCCTGGTTATCCAAAGCTCGACCTTTCACCCAAACGCCTGACCATTCTTTTTTATTAGCTAGTACTTTTTTGCCTTTTCCATCTGGATACCCATTTTTCCATTCTCCTTTATAAATACTACCATTAGAATAGGTACACATTCCCCAGCCATTCATTTTTCCTTTTTGGAAATCACCAATATATTTAGCACCACTAGGATAACTATACGTTCCTGTGCCGTCAATACAATTGCCAGAAATACATTGTGAGAATAAAAAGAGTGGTGTAATTAGAGACAGGGCAAAACAAATAAAGTGTTTGTGAGTCATAGAAAGTGTTGGGATTAAATCGTTATATGTAATGTTCTATAGCTACAACGATTTTTTTAGCAAATAGTCTATTTTGAGACGCCTTTTTTTTAAGAAAAGTATCGAATATTTGATATTTGCCAGACTTTTTGCCAGTAATTAGAGCGTCAGATAAAAAATTGATATTAAAAAATAACTTAATACTTTATTTAGCTCGTCAAATTCGTTGCCTTACATCCGTTGCCAACTGTATATATTAATTGGCAACGGATGATTATTAGTTTTTTAACGGACTATCTAATAACTAGCTGTTGCCAAATACTTTCCGTTTTTATTAGCTGCTTTTTCCGAATAACTGCGTTAAAAATTTTGAATGGAAAAAAAATTTAAAGTTGGTGCTTTAATGCTATTGCTTTTTTACCGTAAAAGGTGCTTTTACCATCAATCAATTCATTTAATAAATCAATCGCTATTTTATTTTTTTTGTTTTTTACTTGAGCTAAAGCCAAATACCAAGTGGCATCTTCGTACAAATCCATATCATCTTTTTGATGCCTTACTTTTTCCAAATTAGGAATAGCTGTATCAATATTATTAACTTCTAAATTGGCTAAACTATATAAGAAAAACGCCTTATTATTTTGTGGTTGCTCGTTAAGGTAAGTTTTAAAATGAGGAATACTTGCTTGATAGTTTTTATTTCGATATTCTTTTAAAGCAGCCGTAAGCATTTTAGGTAAAGAGAGATGGTCATAGTTTTCTAATTCTCCACCTCTAGTTTCTCCACCCATGATAGGATAACTTTCAAAATGTGCTTGATAGAGTCTTTCGTTAGCCGTATTATTCCAATAAAACAAAGTTGAAATACCAATAAATGGCAATAATATACCTGCTGCTATTCTAGCAATAAACCGCCGTCGAGTCGTTAGACTTCGGCGATTTATAGTCGAAAATACTTCTTCTTTTAAAGCAGATACATCCTCTTCAATACTCATTTGGTTGACTGTAGCAAAACTATCTTTGACTTCAGCACATAGTTCACAAGTAGCAAAATGTTGGGTATATTTAGCTTTATCTGGTTCGCTGATTTCATTACCTAAAAAGGCTTTAATCTCTTGTAGCGACAAACATTGGTGGCGAGCATTATTCCGTTGCATCGGTATAAATTGTAACTATAAATTTAATGTGTGTTCTACCTTATAGTCATCTCTGAAAAAATAAAATTATTGAGGATGTCGAGAAATATAAATAATTGTTGAATTGTTTGATGCCGATAGCTATCGGCATATTATTGTTGGATTTTGAAGACTAACAATCAATAAATTTAACCATTTAGCTATGATTTTTTCTTTTTACAATTGGTCTTTTAAATCTTTCAATCCCTATTTTTCGTTAACTTCTTCCTCAAATTATTCTTCGCATGTTGGATATAACTTTTTACCTCATTGGGGGTAAAACCCGTTATTTCCGCCACTTCTTTATAACTTTTTTTGTCATAATAGAATAATTGAATACACCTTCGATGGTGGTCTTTCAATCCATTTATAGCAGCTTCTAAGGCTTTTTTTGTAGCCGCATCATCCTCTGCTTCTATTAGACGCAGCAATTGGTCATTTTCCACATTATTTTGCAAATTTCTTTCAACATCACTCCATTCACTTAGTTTTTGCGCTCGACTATTTGTTTGTCGATAGTAATGTGTACATTCATTTCTAGTGATGGTATGTACCCAATTCCCAAAGGATTTCACCTCAGTTTTATGTAGATTTTTTAATACTTTTTCAAAAACAACCATGACCAAATCCTTACTCGCTTCTCTATCTTTTAGATACTTGCGAGCAATGACATAGACCTTATCAACGTATCGCTGAAAAAGTTCTGCTACATAAATTTCTTTTCCCGTTTGTTGGTACAATTGGATAAGCGATTCATCGGAATCATGCTGGTAAGCATTTTCTCTAGTATGTTTTTTGACCCAAAGCATTAAAGGTATATTCCCATTTTTATGTGTTCAATAAGACAAAGATAAGGAACGTAAGGCAAATAAGTTGCTAATTGTTAATAAATATTGCGGGTTGCCAGTTGCGAGTTACCAGTTGCCAGTTGATTTGCAAGACTTACCTTATTAATCTAGATTGATTCGATATATCGAAATAAGCTAATTTTTTCCATTTAGGTCGAAATGAGTTTAAGCACAAGTGTAAAATAGTCAAAATTCCGTTGCCTCCTCAGCATGTGAGTAAGATTATATACTCTCCACAACTGGCAACTGGTAACCCGCAACTGGTAACCCGCAACTACTTAAAATACACTTGCTGGTTCATTCATATACTGCTGAAATAACTGAAAATATTTGCCTGTATGTCGACCGTCCACAACAGCATGATGGGCTTGGACGGATAAAGGCATTAAGGTTTTTCCTCTATCTTCAAAATATTTCCCCCAGGTCATTCTCGGAACGGAATCTGCAGGGGTATAATGCATGGCATGTGAGAAACTCGTAAAAGAAACCCAAGGAATGGCAGATAAAAATAAATAATCATCTCGATGTTCTTCATCTTCCATAGAAGGGTTGGTCAACATTTCGTCCATTACTTTTAAGGTGTTTTTTAAAAAAAATGGCAAATCTTCAAAATAATCAACTGTACAAAAACTAAAAACATCTGCCTCTTCTGTATTGACCGTAAACGATGGGTTAACATATTGATGTTCTAGAATTTTATTATCTCGTATGCGCCATCTAAATTCAGGGATTTCATTCGCTACTTTCGCAATAAAATAGACCATAGTTGGCGTAAAAGGATAATTATGCTGTTTAATAAAATCTAGGAAACCATTGATTTCGACATTCGCACAAATATTAAAATGGGGGCAATC
>JBGCFJ010001023.1:0-3431 GCA_045106885.1 Saprospiraceae bacterium | reverse complement strand
CCCTTTTTATCTTCTGGTGGATTTGCCAATCTTCTTAAATCAGCACCTGCCATAAAATCTCTATGGGTAGAAGTCAAAATAACTCCTTTTACAGAGTCATCTGCAATCGCCATTTTGGCCACTTCATTATAAGGTACGAAGAAATCTTCGCTAAATAAGTTGGTTGGGTGGTTTTTCATGTGAATGTTCACAATCGCCACACCATCGTCTCCAACTGAATATTCTAATGTATCGTTTTTTATTACCGTTGACATTTTCTTGTTTTTAGAAGTCAGAAGTCAGACCGTTTATTTCATAAACTGTCAGAAGTCAGACTTGGCTTTCGTCTAATTAGAAAAATGTTAATTTAATAGACTATGCACCTTTTGATTTAACAAAATATTTACTAGTTTTAAAACTATTTTTTAACTAAACAAAACTATGATGAGACATAACTTTAAAAATCTCGAAATTTGGAAACGTTCAAGAAAATTAGTCAAAGATGTTTATTTAACAACTAAAACCTTTCCGTCAGAAGAAAAATTTGCCTTAGTATCTCAAATGAACAGAGCTGCTATTTCTATACCGTCCAATATAGCTGAAGGATGTGGTAGAAGTACAGATGCTCAACTAGTTTACTTTTTGGATATAGCCATTGGTTCAAATTGTGAATTAGAAACCCAATTTTATCTGGCTTATGATATTGAATATATTTCAGAAGCAACCTTAGATAAGTTTACCGATGAAATCGCTCAAATCAGAAGAATGACTATAAGGTTTAGCGATAAATATCGGAAATAGAATGTGAAGATATCAGAAGTCAGACCGTTTATTTCATAAACTGTCAGAAGTCAGATAGGTGACGTTGAATCCGTCTCAAGTCTGACTTCTGACAGAAAAATTTATTTTTCGGTCTGACATCTGACTTCTTATCTAAACTCGCTCAATAATCGTCGCAATTCCCATTCCACCACCAATACATAAAGTAGCTAAACCAGTACTCAAATCACGTCTTTCTAATTCATCCAACAACGTACCAGTAATCATACAACCAGTTGCACCAAGTGGGTGACCTAAAGCAATTGCACCACCATTTACATTGGTAACAGAATGATCTACACCTAAATCTTCCATGAAACGCATTGCTACTGCTGCAAATGCTTCATTGATTTCAAATAAATCAATATCAGATTTGTGCATGCCTGCTTTTTTCAAAGCTTTTCTACTTGCTGGAGCTGGTCCAACTAACATAATGGTTGGGTCTGTTCCGACAACGCCTACTGAACGAATTCTCGCTCTTGGCTTGATGCCCATTCTTTCGCCAATCTCTTTATTTCCAATTAAAGCAATTGCTGCACCATCTACAATGGCAGAAGAGTTTCCTGCGTGGTGTACGTGATTAATTGCTGCTACTTCTGGATATTTTTGAATCGCTACATCATCAAAACCAGCCATTTGTCCCATCATTGCAAAGGAAGGCTTCAAACTAGCTAAAGAATCCGCAGTTGTACCTAATCTTACGTTTTCATCTCTATTTAATAAAACGAAGCCATTTTCGTCTTTTACGTCAATTCTTGACTTCGCAAAATAACCTGCTGCCTCTGCTGCTGCTCTTCTTTGAGATTCTGCCGCAAACTCATCCACCATTCTTCTTGAATAGCCAAATTTAGAGGCAATTAAATCCGCAGATACCCCTTGAGGAATTGTATGACCTTTCAATGCTACCGCAGGATCCATCATCATCGCTCCACCATCAGCCCCCATACTCACTCTAGACATAGATTCTACGCCACCCGCTAACATTAAATCGGTAAAACCTGACTTTACATAAGCAGATGCTTGGTTAATTGCTTCTAAGCCAGAACCACAAAAACGGTTTAAAGACACCCCACAAAGGTGATCGCCATAACCAGATTGCTGTGCTGCTGTTTTTGCAATATTTGCACCTTGATCTTTTACCTGTGTTACACAACCACAAATGAAATCTTCAACCAACTTCGGGTCAAAATCATTTCTTTCTCTTAACTTATCTAAAAGTGTTACTAATAGTTGAGTAGGGGTTGTTCCCATTAAAGCTCCTTTCCGATTGCCCTTTCCTCTTACAGTACGGACAATATCATAAATGTAGGCTTCCATGATTTTATTGATTATTGATTATTAAAATTAATAACTATTATCAAGTAACTTCCCGTTACTTAATAATTTATTTTTAAATTAAAACAGTATTCTATCAGTATTCAAATTACTGGATAACAGGAAGTTATCCAGTAATAAGGTAAGTGCTCAATGAATAAATGAGTAAATATTGGACCCTGCAAAGTTTGAGCATGCTATTTAAACGAAGAACTGCTGCCCTATTTACTCATTTATTCATTTTCTCATCTACTCATTGAGAACTTACGTAATAATCTTTTGCGCTTCTGCAAAGACTTTGCGATAATTTTCTATACCTTTTCGGGTTAACTTAGGATAAATCATATCCCATATAGTAAATTCTAATTGTTGTTCTTCTTCTAAGGTACAGGTCTTATCTCTTATTTCTAATTGGTTCAACCAAAAAGTCATAATCATCCACATCGAATGTGCTAAACGGTCATATTCTCCTTCTACTTTTTCTGGACGCATATTACCAGAACCTACTGAATATTCTAAAGTGCCTTTGACATACAAAATAGATTTTTGCATGTAAGCTCGATGTAAATCCGCTATTTCTGGATAATTTCTTAGGATGTGAACAGTATCAATGTACATAAATAAGTATTTTTTACCTAATCGAGTAAATAACTTATTTTGCTTGTAAATCTTATCTAAGGAAGGAATTTGTTGGACACCTGTTAAAATTGCTGCTCGCTCTGCTTCCATTTTATGAAAAGCAGCTTTTACTAAAGCATCCTTATTTTTATAATGGTAAGCCAGATTTCCTGTACTCATATTATCCGCAGCTTTAGCAATATCTCGCAAAGTCACTTTATTTAACCCTTCTTTATTGAAGAGTTGAATAGCCGTCGATAATATTTTTTCTTTAGTTTTAGACAGGATTAATTAGTTTATAAAAATTTAAAAATTCTAACACGATTCTAAATTAAAGCACTAAATTAGAACAAAAAATCTAATTTTAAAAGAATAATTCGTACCTATATACTAATTAACTGGTTTTTTAGGAAAATGTTTTAAGCCAACCATTTTTTAAAGGAGAAATATCACAGAATTTTGTTAGGTCTAAGGTTTATAGAACAGAGAAGATTATAAGCCAATAGAGCGTCAGCTAATAAACTGATATTTTTTAGCGGTCAGAAGTCAGACCGAAAATTGAAATTTTCTGTCAGAAGTCAGATTAAACATAGGCAACCAACTGAATGTCAGAAATTTACATTTATTCAATCTGACTGCTGACAGTTTATGTAATAAACGGTCTAACTGCTCACTTCTTTCTAGGTATCAATTTTCTTTCT
>JBGCFJ010001022.1:0-7247 GCA_045106885.1 Saprospiraceae bacterium | reverse complement strand
TCATTGATGAAGAAGGCAATTGGGATTTCTGCGGAACCTATGTCGATATACAAGATAATATGGGCGCTTGTGACGGTCGAGAAGCACAGTCCGCAATAGTGGCAGGAACCATCATGGATTGGAAAGGTAATACCGTAGAGGCCGTTGCAGTCACTGCATCTAATGCGAATACGATTATGACGCCTGCGAATGGTCAATATGCCTTTGATTTACCAATGAATGCAGATTATATGGTTACCCCAATAAAAGATGTACAACCATTAAATGGAGTCAGTACTTTTGATTTGGTCTTAATCAGCAAACATATCTTAGGCATTACTCAATTTAATAATCCACATCAATACATTGCAGCGGATGTCAACCAATCTGGTTCAATCACTGCTTTTGATATGGTTCAATTGAGAAGATTGATTTTAAACTTAGATACCCAATTCACTAATAATACCAGTTGGAAATTTGTGGAAGCGAAGTATCAATTTACGACGCAAAATCCAGCAGGCGAAGCCTTCCCTACCCTATCATCGGTTAACAACTTAGCCCACGATATGGAAATGGATTTCACTGCTGTAAAAATTGGAGATGTTAATGGCAATGCGAAAACGAATAGTCTATCGACTGGAGTAATTAGAAATACAACTGCTACCTTCTCAATAGAAACACCAAACATCGACTTAGTAGCTGGACAGCAATACACTGTCAATTTCACAACTAGTGAGATGGCTGATATTGAAGGTTATCAATTTACACTCGGTACGGGCAACCTACAGTTTGAGCAATTGACCAACGGTATTACTAGTGTTGATAATTTCGGTTTACATCGACTAGATAAAGGGTATCTTACAACTAGTTGGAATGCAGTAGGCAGTCAGCAGTCAGCGGTAGGCAGTCAGCAGTTGTTCTCTATCGCCTTTACTGCTACGGCAAATGGCAAATTAAGCGAACAATTAAGCCTTATCCAACAGCCAACAGCAGTAGAAGCTTATAATACCGCTGGTGAATTATTAGATGTCCAATTAAACTTTAGCAATACAATAGACCTAACGACCTCTTTTGAATTGTATCAAAATCAACCGAATCCTTTCGTAAAAGCCACCAACATTAGCTTCTTCTTACCAGAACAAGCTGAAGTGGTCCTTACCTTACGTGATGAAGTCGGTCGATTGATTAAAGCAATTAAAGCACATAAAGCAGCTGGTTTACAAAGCTTTAGCGTTAATAGTACTGACTTACCAAAAGGCTTGATTTTTTATCAAATCAGTTCTCCTTTTGGCACGCAGACTAAGAAAATGCTTCGAGTAGAGTAACACACACTAAAATAACATACTTTTATATTTATTGGAATCCGTATCGCTTTTGGTGGTACGGATTTTTTTGTTTGGATTATTTTCAAATCATTTTCATTGTTTCTTCGTAACTTTATCCTTTATGAAAAAACCATTAGCACCTTACATTGAGAAATTGTATATTAACCCAAAAATGAAGTTATGTTCATCAAAAAAATAGAATTAAAAAAATATAAGATATTAGAAGATATATCTATTGATTTAGAAAAAGAAGATAATCATCGTGTTTTTCCTATTATAAGTATTAACGGAGGAGGAAAAAGTTCACTTTTACAATTAATATTTGTCTTCCTTCATTGTGCGTTTGAGCAAAATAGACATGAATATTTGAAAACATTATTGAATGGATTTAACTATAGCGAAAATAATTCTTCAGTTATTAAATTTGAATTAGAGCATAATGGAGAAAACATTTTTCTTGAATTTATTCAATTTAAAAATAGTTCACAATCTTTTAATTTTGATGCAATCATAAATGAAAAACAAATAAATGAAAAAATAAATACCAATGATAAATTTTATAATCGTTTGAAATTATTGTACAAACTACAAGAAGATGTAGAAGAATCAAACCTTTCACCAAATTTAGCCTATAGAGAATTAAGAAAATATACAAAAACTAAAACGCAAGATACAATATTAAAGCAGGGAAACCGAAGTACAATACTTGAATTTATTGCATCCAATATCGATAATATCGAAAGTGCTATTGATAATACTGACGAATTAAATCAATTACTGTTAAAAGCCAATGTAGAAAAAAATAAACTTTTTACAGAATTAGAATCGCTCGAGCTTAAATATGCATTTCATTTTAACAATAATAAAAATATTTTACTATTCAAAACAAATACAAAAATCGAAACCCTAGAAGAATTGTCTAATAAAATTTATCTCTCAACCCCCATCACACAAGTATTACATTTTATTGAAGATAATAAATTAAATTCTTTATTCAAGAATGAAAAATATGTATATTCTTCTTACGAAAATACAGTAAGAGAATGCCAAAAAGACTTAAAAGGTCTTTTCAATTACGATTTTTCAACAATTGAGCTAATATTAGAAGCCTTCAAAAAAGCAAGAGATGCAGATTTTAAAAAAGCAATTGAAACAGGAGAATATGGAAACCAAATAAAATCAACTAGAGATGAACTAAGTTCTATGTTCTCTGGCAAATCAATTTCAGTTGATTCCGATTTTAAAGGTGTTAGTTTCAAGTTAAAAAATAGTAATAAAGCTTTAACACCAAAAGATTTAAGCCATGGAGAGCTAAAAAAATTAAGTATTTACATTTGGCTGAAGGCTATTGTTTCAGAAGATTCCTTAATTTTAATGGATGAAGTCGATATGGGGCTACATCCTATTTGGCAACATGAATTGTATTCCGACCTTCAAAAATGGAGCAAAGGAAGTCAATTTTTATTAGCCACTCATTCTCCACAATTAATAAGTAAATCTCATTATAAAAATTTAGTAGTATTAAAACCTACCAAATTCGGTACAACTACAGAGCAATTTACTGAAGCGCCTTTAGAAAGTGATTTAAATACCATTGTGAAAACAATAATGGGAGGAGAATATTTACCTAAAGAACTAATTGTGCTCAGGCAAAAATATAGAAAACTATTCGAGCAAGATAAATTAAAAACCAAAGAAGCAAAAAATATAAAGCAAAAAATATTAATGTATGAAAGTGAAAATTCTTCCTTTTTTCAAGATATAAAATTCCAAATGCAATTAAGATAAATGAAATACATAAAAAAATTAACAACACCTCAGTTCTTTATTAACGACACAAATAGTTTAACAACTTGGTCTGAATATCATAGTACAAAAAAAAGAAGATTAAAAAAACACATTTTAGAAGAAGAACAATGTCATTTGTGTTGTTACTGTGAAAAAGAAGTAACTATTGATAAATCTAGTTCACATATCGAGCATATCAAACCTAAAAGTATTGATTTACTCAACTTAACATTTGACTATAACAATATTTTAGTTTCGTGTGAGGGAAATCATTTTAATGAAATCGGTGATAATAGCAAAAATACATGTGGACATATAAAAGACAATAACTTTGAGGAAGATAAATTTTTAAATCCTACTCTACTAGATGACGTCCAAGACTACTTTTCATTTGATGCTGATACTGGAAAAATAGGTGATATAGGAAAAAATAGTGTGAAAGCTAATTATTCTATTCGTATTTTAAATCTAAATGGTAAAAATGACAAATTAGCAGAAGCGAGATTAACAGCAAAAAATGCCCTAATTAAAAATTTTTCACCATTACCCATTGAAAGAAAAAAGTCACTCCTTAAATCCCTACTTAATAATCCTACTTAATAATCCTAGTAGTGAATTTGTAACATTTTTTCGATATATTTTCAGAAATTTAGACTTGGGATAAGGGAAAGACCCGATATTTTAAGCATACAAACAGCCATTTGCAAAACAAAACTAAATAACGATTCTTACCTATTCTGCCCCAAATTAGCAAAATATCGATATTGGAATATTGTATCTTCCAATCAATAGCCAACAATTTTTCAATGTGTCTTAACGACCAGCACAACATAATTTCAAATAATCGCTGCATTGCCGTTTTATGAAATCGACCATAATAATATAACCAACCTCTTATTTTGGCAGATAAAGCAGCAGATAAACCATGAATATCTAGGTGTGTCCAACGATGAAAACCCAATTTTCTACATTCATCACTAATGCGTTTCATGGATTTTCAACTAATCGCAGGACTAAAACCGAAGATAATTTCTCCTGTTCTTTTATGTACGCTCATTGAGTTTCCTCAAACAGAACTAAAATCTTTTCCATAACGCTCAGTACCAACCCGTGAAAGGTAAGCACCTTATGGTGGTTTGATAGATGGTGCTGGTCACCTCCCTATCGAAAGTCCGTCTCAATACTTAAAAAAAAAATCAAGATTCTTTCATCTCGTTTAAAGTTTTGTCTATCTTTATATTTATTGTACCTTGGATAGACTTTCAGGGCACACGGCGAAAAGCGAACAATGTATATGTGCCAATTTTCATTATGCATGAAAATTTGCACATATACTAACCGTTACTTTCACCAAAAAAAAGAAGTTAAAACCAAATAGAAAAAGTCAAAGAAAACCAGTAAATTTGAGAAAACTAAAACAATATGAAAGTAGCAAATCCAATATATGATACTGTTTTCAAATACTTGCTAGAAGACACAGAAATAGCTCGGCGTCTTTTAAGTGAAATTATAGGCGAAGAAATTACAAAGATAGAATTACGTCCACAAGAACATACCTACAAAACAGAAAAACATGATATTACCATTTTGCGCTTTGATTTTAAGGCGACGATTCAGTTAAAAGCACAATTGACCAAAGGTAGTAAAAAGAAGAATTGGACTCCCAAATACAAAACGGTATTAATAGAACTACAAAAAGCCAAGAAGCCAAAAGACATAGAACGCTTTCGCCGTTATTTAGGAGATAATTATAAAAAGAAGGATACGATTACAGATGCAACTGGAGAAGTACAAGCTGTTGACTTGCCTATTGTTACTATTTATTTTTTGGGACATTCCTTGCCTCCTATTAGCACTTCCGTATTAAAAATTAATAGAGTTTATATAGATTTAAACACCAATGAAACACTAGCCGTAAAAACGGAATTTATAGAAAAACTAACGCACGATTGTTATGCGATATTGATTAACAAATTATCTAAAGAATCGCGTTCTACCTTAGAACAAATTTTACAAATATTTAATCAGACCTACATTTTAGATTCGGATAAGAAATTTTTAGAAATTAACGAACAGCTATTAAAGAGCAATGATTTGTTACAATTGATGTCAGGTCGATTAAGAGAAGCGGCTACGGATGAGCAGGTAATAGAGGGCATATTAATAGAACAAGAAGTAGAAGAAGTAATAGACCAACATATACGAGAGAAAGAAGCATTAAAAGAAGAGAATGAAGGACTTAAAGGAGAGAACGAGGACTTAAAAGAAGGGGTAAAAGAACGAGATGAAAAACTAAAAGACCAAGAAAGATTAATAGAAGAGTTGAAGAAACGGCTAAAAAACCAAAAATAGAAATAGAAGACGAAAAGTGAACAATGTATATGTTTTCAATTAGAGCAGCGAATATAGATTCGCTGTTGTCAAAAATGTCCAATCTTAGACAGACGGGTAGCCCTATTGCCCAAAATAGCGCTAATATTCAATGATGAACGAGGAATGACATATAATGAAGTCCTCAATTAAGCAAGGTTAATTCATCGTTTAGCGTTCCTCCGTCATCCTTTCATTAATTGCTTCTTCCCTTCCTCGAAATTCCAAATATAAAAACCCTACCTTTGCGCTTTTATTAGCAACTCCTACTTTACCGTCTAAAGTTGTAAACAATCAACCTAGACTAATTCGCTCTTGTTGACATTAATTTTTCGTGATTCAACCATGAACCGTTTACCATCAACCATGGACCGATACTTTTAAAAATAAATAGGAGCAAAACAGAGCCGTTGCATGAGATTTGAAGATTTGAAGTTAATTCCATCTATTTTAAAAGCCCTCAAAGATAAAAACTATATAGAGCCAACTGCCATTCAAGGCAGGGCGATTCCATTAATTTTACAGCGAAAAGATGTTTTGGGGGTTGCCCAAACGGGTACAGGAAAGACTGCCGCTTTTGCCATTCCTGTTATTCAGCTAATCCAACGAATTGAGTCTAAGTCGCATGGTAAACCAATCATTCGTGCCCTAATTTTAACGCCTACCAGAGAATTAGCCATCCAAATTGAAGAAAATATTGAGGCCTATAGTAAATATACCGTGGTCAAAAATACGGTCATTTTTGGAGGGGTTAAGCAAGGCAAGCAAGTAGACGCAATTAGAAGAGGGGTTCATATTTTAGTGGCTACACCTGGTCGATTATTGGATTTAATTAACCAAGGTCATATCAGTTTAAAAACAGTAAAAGTCTTTATTTTAGATGAAGCCGATAGAATGTTAGACATGGGGTTCATTAATGATATTAAGAAGATTTTACCGATGCTGCCAAAGGAACGACAATCCTTATTTTTCTCAGCAACCATGCCTTCTAATATTGTAAAATTGTCTCGGCAAATTCTAAAAGACCCTCAGAAAATAGAAGTAAGCCCCGTTTCTTCCACCGCAGAAACGATTCAACAATATCTTTATTATACCAATCGAACCACCAAAAAAAATCTATTGTCCTATATTTTAAAGGATGAAAAAATCAATCAAGTATTGGTCTTTTCTCGAACTAAAAGAGGCGCAGATAGGATTGCTAAAGATTTAAAGAAAAAACGCATTGAAGCTGCGGCTATTCATGGTGATAAAGCCCAAAATCAGCGACAAAAAGCTTTAAAAGCTTTTAAAGCAGGTGAAATTAGAGTTTTAGTTGCCACAGATATTGCTGCAAGAGGCATAGATATTGACAAATTGCATTATGTCATCAATTATGATGTACCCAATGTAGCAGAAACTTATGTCCACCGAATTGGTCGGTCAGGAAGAGCAGGAGAAGAAGGCATTGCCATTGCGATGTGTGAACCTGAAGAAAATGCCTTTATTAGAGATATTGAAAAACTTATCAAGAAAAAAATAACTGTCATTAAAGACCATCCTTTCCCACAAACGGATAAACCAATGACAGATGCTGAGAAGAAAGAATGGAATAAAGAAAAACAACGACGCAAACAAGAATTCTTTGCCAATCGAAAAAAATCAAAATCTGGTGGCAATGGTTATGGTCGGTCTAATCGGAGGAGATAGAACAGTCTGGCGACAGTGGGCAGTCAGCAGTGGCAGTGGGCAGTCAGCAGTGGCAGTAGGCAGTCAGCAGTGACAGTAGGCAGTCAGCAGTGGCAGTGG
>JBGCFJ010001021.1:0-2449 GCA_045106885.1 Saprospiraceae bacterium | reverse complement strand
TGTATCAATTTGCCGATTTTGAACATCCACTTTTTATGAAACTATGGCTAATAGTGATTGATACAGGCCTCTTTGAATCCTTTCATAAGCCGCATTTATTAGCCTTAGTTTTTGCTGTAATTTATGCAATAGGTACAAAAGGGATGAAGTCAGAGAGCGTCACGTTTACCAGCACTTTTTTCTTTGTCGTAGTGGGAGCGACCTTATATTTTGGTGCCTACTTTGCTTTAATCCTACCCGATAAAATAGGGATGTTTACTTATATCATAATCTTATCTATTGGATACCTTTTGTTACTAACTGGCTTATTGCATATTCGTAGAATCATCACGAATAACCTAATGAGAGACCAGTTTAATAAAAAGAATAAACTGTTCAAACAGGAGAAACGGAAAGTCGAAAATCCCTATTCCATCAATATCAAAACAGAGGATGGTTGGCTGAATATAGTGAATCCTTTTCGGGCAACAATGGTGCTAGGAACACCAGGTTCGGGAAAGTCTTATACTATTGTAGAAGAGTACATCAAACAGCATATTCAGAAGGGGTTTGCTATGTTAGTGTATGATTTTAAATACCCTGATTTATCCAAGGTGGCCTATAATTATTTCCTCAAATACCATCGTGGTTATAGCCATAAGCCAAGGATATATATGGTCAACTTTGATGAACCGATGAACTCCCATCGGGTGAACCCTATTGCTCCTAGGTTGATACAAAATCAAGCAGATGCTCTAGCTACCTCAGAGGCTTTATTTTTAAATATCAATAAGGAGTACATCAAGCGAAAAGATTTTTTCACCTCTTCAGCGGTGAATTTAGTAGCTGCAATTATCTGGTTTTTACGCTCTTTTGAAAGTGCAAAATACTGTACCATTCCACACGTAATTAGCCTTTTATCTTTATCGGATGAAATGCTTTTTGCAATACTAGGAAAACAGGTAGATATAAAACCGTTACTTTCTCCTTTTGCAGATGCTTTGAGTAAGGAGGCTTATGAACAATTATCTGGACAAACTGCAAGTGCTAGAATCCCCCTTTCTCGATTAGCTACTAAAGAATTATTCTGGATATTAAGCGGTAATGATGTTGAGTTAGACATCAATAATCCCAAGCATCCTGCTTTATTGTTTTTGGCAAATAATCCTCAAACACAAAAAAGCTATGGGGCAATATTTGGACTATTAGCCTCTACCATTACTCGAATTATCAACAAGAAAAATCGACTACCCCTTTCCTTAATTATTGATGAATTACCAACTATCTATATTAATGGACTAGATAATTTAATAGCTACCGCTCGGTCTAATAAGATTAGTACCCTATTAAGTTTTCAAGACTTGGCGCAGCTAGAAAGAGACTATGGACGAGAAGTTGCCAATGCTATTTTTAATACGGTTGGTAATAAAATTACTGGTTCAGTAGTGGCAGAAACGGCTAAGAAACTATCTGATATGATAGGTAAAACGGTGCAAGAAAGAGCTAATATTTCTTATTCCAAAAGAGGAACGACCACCGGAAAAACGACCACTTTAGATTACCTAATACCACCAGAAACAATTGCTCAATTATCTCAAGGAGAATTTTGTGGAGTACTTTCTGATACCTACGAGCAGAAAGCAGAACAGAAGATATTTTATTCTAAGGTAGTAGCAGATAAAAGCGACTTAACCAATCATCCGATACCGACTTTAAATAAAATGGACATGGAACAATTTAATGAATTACTAGAAAGAAATTTATTGAGAATAGCAGCGGACACAAAATATATAGTAGAAATGTTTGCACCTGAACCAGCAGAATCCTCTTCAGACTAGACAGAAAGAGATTCAAAGAATAGCATAAGTACTCCATTTTAATTACATTTGTTTAAACCTATAAAACGTCAATTATGAAAAAAAAAAAAAAAAAGAATCAACATAAACAACTAAGAAGAACCCAACGCCTAGGGAGGGGAAAGAGTTGGTTGAAAACTTATCAAGGTGAAGATATTATTCAAGATTATATTAAGCGTAATGGGGTAGATTTACTTTGTGCAGTTGTAGAATTACGAACGCTTGGGGTAGCTATAAGTGAGGATTATGAATATCAACTAAGACAGGATGAAGAAAACAAAAGGTTATCAAAAAAAACTAAAAAGAAGAAGGGAAAGCAGAAAGGCGAAGAGGATTTTTTAGATGACTTTTCAGATGAAACGTTTGCCTATATTGCCGGGTACACCTCTGGTGGAGCGCCTTTTGGTTTGAAATGGGAAGAGGTAGATAATGATTATTATTGATTGTTTTCAAAGTAGGTTTATCCAAAAGGTTTTCAAATTATGCATTTTTTGAAATATCTAAATTGTCGGTATTTATATATTAATTCAGTCGAGCAGTCATTTGTTGAGTAGCATGAATGTAAGCATCCTTTAAAGTACATATTTCCCTACCGTAAAGTTGATTATATCTTT
>JBGCFJ010001020.1:0-3048 GCA_045106885.1 Saprospiraceae bacterium | reverse complement strand
GCTTCACATTTTGCTTGATTTCGAGTGGCTATGCCTTGATCGCTACAACTAATTCTTAAAACGGCCTTTCTTTGCCTTTTATTCAATTTATAGCGATTGCCGACAATTTGTAAGGCAGAATTTTCAGCGTATCCTCGGGTCAAGAGATAGCATAAATCATTTAGTGCTTCAGTAAATATGGGATGCCATTTTGATGCAAACCATTTATCATCACTTGATTGTTTCCCTCTATTCCTTGTAGTCACGGCTTATGTTATTTTACCAACCGTAAAATAAAAAAGGCCCGCTAACAAGTTAACGAGCCTATATGGTTTTAGAATTTAAATGCTAGTGTTACTTCACAGAAACATTAACTGCATTCAATCCTTTTTTTCCTTCTTCAGTATCGTAAGAGACCTTGTCGCCTTCAGTAATTGAATTACCGTTTAGGCCATTTGCATGAACGAAAACGTCCTTTCCACCATCATCTGGTGTAATGAATCCAAATCCCTTATCGTCGTTAAAAAACTTTACTGTACCGTTACTCATTGAAACTAAAATTAAAATATAAACTGGCAAGATATAATTTTAATACCCTCACCACAATAAGAATAAACAATCTCATGTCCATATAGTTGTTCTAGTTTGATTAAAATTCTTGACTATTCCGTTTTGCTATACGACCTGGACCTCTCCATAAGAGCTAGCTAGTTTGTCAAATAACTCCTTAAAAAAGTCAGCTACTGTTCTTGGTCGTAATTCCATACTTAAAGTTGCAGCAGCTGAACTTTGAATCAGTAATTTGTGCTGTTTAAAATCGAAATCTAATTGAAATATACTCCCCTTATAAGGTATGGCTTGAGTAGAAAACCCATGTGGACTAATATAGAGTGCGGTGTGCCAAGAATGGTTTTGCCAAGGCATGGTTCTTAGACGTATTTTACCAACGATTTGAATCCACTGATGAAGGGTTTCAAGCGTATCTTGCAATTCAGCAAAATTCAAGTTGGGCCAATCTTTATGGTTTTTCATATTTGTTATAGTTTAGAGCCTTTAAATATTTAACAATAATTCCAATTTGTCCCAAATGATAAATATTATGGTGTAACATCCCATTAATAACGAATGAATACGGAAAATCTCCCTTAAAATCCGCATCATAATATTGTTCATTTAAAAAGCTATCCTCTTTAGTTTTTAGTAGCTCAATTAATTTAGCCAAACTCGTCTTATATTCATTCAATATAGTAGACCATTTCTTTTCCTTTAATTTTTCGTTTGAATACCAGTTTTCTTCACTATCATCGGTCAATCTTCCTTTTCCTGTTTCTATTTTTAGAATAGTTTCCTTTTGCCAAGTGGTTAAATGAGATATGATTTCTGCAACACTATGCAAATCAGGTAGTGGTTTAATAAAAGCATTATGCTCATTAATATTTTTCAATTTGCTTTCATAGGTGGAACCTACCCATACTTGTCCCTCTTGGGTCTCTAATAGTTGGGTTATTATGTATTCTATTAAGTGCTTGGACGTCATTATGTATTCATTTTGACCGAGGGTGTTTTTATGCTGAGCTAGGCATCAAAAAACGAGCCTAGCCTTAATGAAGTGGTTTAGACTTTTTGTCTGTTGACGAAGTCAATGCCTTGGATTTACTGGCGAAGCTTCCCGACTAAAGTACGAAAAAAAAAAGCTGACGTCCAAGAGATGTAAGGCCTCAACCTTGTTAATGAAATTCAAAACTTGGTTCTACACTTCTCAACATGTTTAGTTTTAGCATAACTTGCGCCAAAATCAGATAACTAAGAGCTTGTTTAAACTTTAAACCAAAGTCTTCATGACCATCCGGCGAATTGTTATCACGCTATGCTATTGCTTATTTTTAGTCACCAATTTACTTGCACAAACTGCGAAATTTCAATTAAGTGGCCGTGTTTTAGATAAAACCACCAAACAAGTCCTTCCTTATGTAACTATTATTGCCAACACGCCAGAAATGGTCTTTTTGGAAGGTACTGCTACTGATGACGAAGGGCAATTTCAATTGGATTTACCTAAAGGAAATTATATCCTCCAATTTAGTTTTATTGGTTACGAGAAAAGCGAAAAGCCTATAGAAATAGTGGGTAATCAAACCCTAGAATTATTATTAGCTAGTGATTTAACGACTTTGGAAACGATAGTCGTGAGCGAAGAACGAACTTCTGTAGAACAGAAAATTGACCGAAAAGTCATCAATGTGGGGAAAGATTTACCGACAGGTGGTGGAGATGCAGTCGAAGTATTAAATCAAATAGCGGAAGTACAAACGGGTATTGACGGAGGCATTGAATTAAGAGGTTCAGGTAATATTAGTGTCTTGGTGAATGGCAAACCTTCTCCGCTTGAACCACAAGATTTACTCCAACAAATTGATGCTAGCGAAATTCAAAAAATTGAATTGATTACCACGCCTTCCGCCAAAAATCGTGCAGATGGGCTAACAGGTATTATTAACATTATTACCAAAAAGAACAAAGAACAAGGTTTTTCTGGATCAGTATCGGGTAGTGTTAGTACGAATCAGCAATATCGTTCGGGACTAGCTTTATCTAATGGACTTGGTAAAGTTAATTTAAGCCTCAATCTTAATTTATCGGATAGAGAAAGAGACGCTAGCAGTCGGAGAAGTCGAATTTCTGATGCCCTCAATTATACCCAAATAGGAGATGATTTATTTGATGGACCAGTAAATAGTATCAAAGGAGGAGTTGATTGGTTTTTGAATGATAAAAATGAATTTTCTTTTGCTGGTGGCTATACCAATAATTCGCATGACCTTACCAATACTACTCAAATTACAGAAGATGCGGCCGCTTATCAATTTTTGTCCAATAATCGGCATGAACATTTAAGTGCAGAGTATAACCTCAATTACCGCCGAATTTTCACGAATAAAAATCATTATTTAGAAACAGAATTTCACTTTACCGATAACCGAAATGATTTGAGTGCCAACTATCAGGCTGACGGTGCTTTTAGGGATGATTTTTTAGAATATGATTCTAAAGTCAGCAATTTTTCTATGG
>JBGCFJ010000102.1:0-6423 GCA_045106885.1 Saprospiraceae bacterium | reverse complement strand
GAGGCATTAGATGGCGGCGACCCTGCGAATGAGGTTGATTTTCGGGATGCGGTTTATACCTTGGCGCCACCCTTTACCCATAAAAAGCAATTATTATTAAAAACACAAAATCGCTTTAGTTTTATTTATTGGGGCAATGAGGAAATGGCGATTGCTTACGATAGATGGTGGAATACCCGAAATCGAAAAATCTATTTGTTTAATCCAACAGATGCCCAACAACAACCGATTATTTTAAGCGACCGAAATTATCAAGACATTTATAGTGATCCAGGTGCTTTTGTGCGGAAAGAAAATCAATTTGGTCGGCATACTTTAGCCATAAAAGGAGACTTTATTTATTTAATCGGTGCAGGATATTCCAAAGCAGGCGTTCGACCATTTATAGACCAATTTAATTTGAAAACGCAAGTAACGAAGCGATTATATCAAGCAACCGACGAAACCGAACGAGAAAGAATCATCACAGCGATGGATGTGAAAAAAGGCATTTACCTTACTCGTCTAGAATCCAAAAGTGCCTATCCCAATTATTATTTTCGGAATGTTTTAACGGGTAGCTTAAAAGCGGTTACCGATTTTAAAAATCCCTTTGCTGCCATGCAAGAGGTTTATAAAGAAGTGATTCAATACGAGCGACCAGATGGGGTTGCCTTGTCCGCCGAACTGTATTTGCCCGTTGGCTATAATCGAAAAAAACGAAAAAAATTGCCCTTAATCATGTGGGCTTATCCAAGAGAGTACAGGGATAAAAATAGTGCGAGTCAGGTGACTGCTTCCAAAAATGATTTTGCTTTTCCGTTTTATGGGTCACCTTTATATTGGGTGATGAAAGGCTATGCGGTTCTGGATGATGTCGCTTTTCCAATTGTGGGCGAAGCAGGCGAAGAACCCAATGATTCCTTTCTCAAGCAATTGGTCGCCAATGCCAAGGCTGCCATTGATGCGGTAGATGATTTGGGGTATA
The DNA here is from genome assembly GCA_045106885.1 of Saprospiraceae bacterium. Taxonomy (GTDB): domain Bacteria; phylum Bacteroidota; class Bacteroidia; order Chitinophagales; family Saprospiraceae; genus JAFMDF01. The sequence goes on along the minus strand of JBGCFJ010000102.1, from coordinate 5,456 downwards.
TCGACCGAGAAAGAGTCGCTATAGGAGGTCATTCTTATGGCGCTTTTATGACCGCTAACTTATTGACTCATTCCAATCTATTTGCAGCAGGAATTGCTCGAAGCGGTGCTTATAACCGTACTTTAACACCCTTTGGATTCCAATCTGAGGAACGAACTTATTGGGAAGCTCCTACTGTTTATTACCAAATGTCTCCCTTCATGCACGCCGATAAAATGAAAACGCCGCTATTACTCATTCACGGCGAAGAAGATAGTAATTCGGGTACTTACCCGATGCAAAGTCAACGCTATTTTAATGCCCTAAAAGGATTGGGCGCAACCGTCCGTTTGGTGATGCTACCGAAAGAAAGTCATAGTTATACCGCCAAAGCTTCTGTCTTACACCTACTTTGGGAACAAGACCAATGGTTAGAGAAATATGTGAAGCACAAAGAAACTTCCATTACCCAAAAATTAAAAGACGTTGTTCCTACCTAAGTTTTGCAACAACCAGCAACCAGCACCAAAAAATCCTAGCACAAATTTGGCAAAAAACTTCATTTCTTGGACACCTACTACAATTAGATTAGAGCGTCAGCTAAAAAACTGATAAATGGTTAGTCGAACGTGTCGGACACCTTTGGAGGTGTCCGACACGTGGTTATCAATTTTCAATCTGACTATCTAATATTCTGTAAATAATTAATAATCAGTTATTTAAATTATTTTTTATGATATTTTCTAAGGAGACTCTTTTTTGAAATGTTATATTTATTACTATCTTGTTGACATAATTTATAAAATAAACCCCAACAAGATGTCAGCACTATCACCAAAAAATTTAATAGTCGGCAAGTGAAAGACCTTGTTATGAGGGCTTTAAAACAACGATTAAAAATCAAACATCCACAAGTAGAACTGATTTACAAAAAAACTTTATCCTATATTCTGAACCACTAGCTCCAAGCTATGTTGACCAAATGAAATCGCCAAGCACCAAAATTAAATTATTGATAAAAAATAAACTCAAAAAATTTAATTTTTTTTGAAGGTTAATAATTTTTAAAAAATCAATGAACGTAATGATTTGTACTGAATTGGATTGGAAAATTGAAATTAAATTTTAAGAAATTAATGATTAAAAGCGGTTTATTCTATTTTTATCTAGCTTTTTTTATCGAAAAAAGAGATTTTTTAAAAATAAAAAGAGGTTCTGCTAAAACTTTTTTTAAATAAACTTGTATTTATGATAGTTTTACTATTACTTTTGTGAGTAAAAAGATATTTTGTTGTTTTTATAAGTGAAAATGGCAATTAAAAAACTTGAAATAGAATATAAAAGTCGATAGCATTATTCAACAATAATGCTAGTTGACCAAGTAGTCACTACAAACTTTAAAAGGATGTAGTATTTTTTTGTCATATAGTAATAGTAAAGCTATCATATTATATAGCTTAATTACGATAATAGAAAGTTTTAGTAAGAATAAATTAAGTAAGAATCAATTAACTCATTTTTAATCGTTTGTCTTATGAATCAATTAAATAACGTAAAAAAAGGGATGTTCGCCAATCTGAAAGATGACCTCCCTGCAAGTTTAGTCGTATTTTTAGTAGCAATGCCTTTGTGTTTAGGTATCGCATTAGCTTCAGGAGCCCCACTTTTTTCTGGAATTATCGCAGGAATTGTTGGTGGTATAGTCGTAGGCGCAATTAGTGGTTCTCAATTAGGGGTAAGTGGACCTGCAGCAGGATTAGCAGTTATCGTATTAACAGCTATTCAAGATTTAGGGGCTTATGAGATTTTTTTAGTAGCCGTTGTAATTGGAGGAATCATTCAATTGGTTTTAGGATTTCTGAAAGCGGGAATCATCGGTTATTATTTCCCTTCTTCCGTTATTAAGGGGATGTTAGCAGGTATTGGGATCATCATTATTTTAAAGCAAATTCCTCATGCGGTTGGATACGATATGGATTATGAAGGAAGTTTAGCATTTAACCAACCAGATGGGCATAATACCTTATCAGAATTATTTTACATGTTCCAAGCAATTAGCCCAGGGGCATTATTCATAAGTTTGATTTCTATGGCAATCTTAATTTTATGGGAGCAGCCTTTTATGAAATCAAAAGGATTTACAAAAATTGTACAAGGGCCTTTAGTTGTTGTAATATCAGCGATTGTTTTGGGTTTAATCATTCAAACGACGCCTTATGCTTTGCAAGCAGAGCAGATGGTAAGCATTCCGGTAGCAGATTCTATTTCTGGCTTTTTTAGCCAATTTACCTTTCCTGACTTTAGTCATTTGAGCAATCCAGCAGTCTACATTACAGGAATTACCATTGCGGTAGTTGCGAGTTTAGAAACTTTATTATGCTTGGAAGCAACAGATAAATTAGACCCTTATAAGCGAGTAAGCCCAGCGAACTTAGAGTTGAAAGCACAGGGTATTGGAAATATAATTTCTGGTATGATTGGAGGGTTGCCAATTACGCAAGTAATCGTCAGAAGTTCTACCAATATCCAATCTGGTGGAAAGAGTAAAGCAGCCGCTATTTTTCATGGCTTCTTATTGATTTTAAGTGCGATGTTGATTCCTAATATTTTGAATTTAATTCCATTAGCAAGTTTAGCTGCTATCCTTTTTCTAGTAGGTTATAAATTAGCGAAGCCAGTATTATTCAAAGAAATGTATGGAGCAGGAAAGGAATATTTTATTCCATTTATGGTAACTATTTTAGGAATTGTATTTACTGATTTATTGATGGGTATTGGTTTAGGAATGGTTGTAGCTATTTTCTATGTGCTTTACAAAAATTACCAAAAGCCTTATTTATTGGATGTATCAGATGACGGAAGTGTGATTCGATTAGAATTGTCAGAAGATGTAACCTTCTTAAACAAAGCGAACATCTTAAAGACTTTAAATCAGATGCCTAATGACACAAAAGTGATTATTGATGCAAGTCGTTGTGTAGAAATAGAGCATGATGTGAATGAAATCATTGATGATTTTGTTGAAGGTGCTAAGTTTAAAAATATAGAAGTAGAAGTGATTAATCGAAAACACAGAGGTTTACAAGAAAATCCTGTAGTAACTTTCGAGCGAACATTAGCAATAGAAAGTAAGAAGAATGGGCAATTACAACCACAAATGAATTAATTTATATAACCAAAAACAGGCTCACGCATCCTCTTAACCCCAAATTCAATCAAATGTGAGTATAATTTAGCAAATAGAATGACTACTAAAAGTAGTCATTCTTATTGCTTCAAATTTTCCAATATTTTAAATTGAAAAATCATGGAAAATGCAGTTGCTCATGAAAATGTCTTGCAAACAATAGAAATGATTAGAGCAAAAAGCGAAGTATTAAGAGAGCTGGAAGCATAGGAAGTAATTACAATTGTTGGAGCAATGTACTCCGTTGAAACAGGAGAAGTCGAGTTCTTTGATGAACTTATCGCATAAAGAGCCAAATCTTTTTTTGAGTAGGGACAGTAACCAATTGGTTGCTGCTCTAACTTAATTTTGTATAAATAAAATCTGGCGCTCATAAAAAAATTGTCTTATTTAGACATTTACTATAAGCTGTTATGGTCAGCAAAACTGAAACAAATGACTAGTCTCATTACATCTGTTTCTGTACAAATTAATGTCAATCCAAATTTATATCTACGAAATCCTCAAGAAACGAAATTAGGGAAGCGGATTATTAAAAATGGGATTTTTTTGATTGATAAAATTGGTATAGAAAACTTTACTTTTAGAAAATTAGCGAAAGAAATGGGGTCAACGGAAGCTTCTATTTATCGTTATTTTGAAAACAAGCACGCTTTATTAGTTTATTTAGTTTCTTGGTATTGGGAATGGGTTCGATTCCGGATAGATTTCAATTCTATGAATGTAGAAGACCCCAAAAGAAAATTAGAAATAACGATAAAAACCATTATCGATACCATTCGATTGGCAACTCCAGTAGCATACATTGACCGAGACTTATTACATAATATAGTCGTGAAAGAAGGCCTCAAAGCTTATCACATTAACCAAGTGGATAAGGAAGACAAAATGGGCTATTTTACTCCATATAAAGTATTGAATCAGAAAATTGCAGCTATTATTCTAGCCGTCAATCCTGATTTTACTTATCCTAAGACACTAGCGAGTAATTTACTAGAAATGGCTAATAACCAAATGTATTTCGCAGAACATTTACCCAAGTTGACCGATTTGAATAAGCAGGAAGGGAGAATGAATGAGTTAGAGCAGATGCTATCTTTTTTTGTTTTTAAATTGATTGGATAGTCGATTGACGGTAAATAATGTATGGTTTACGATTTGTAATGTGAAACCTTAATATAGATTGTTGACTAAAAAATGAAGTCACCCTAAATTGTCCTCTGCGATGTTTTTAACAATAGCTGGGGCATTGGAAATACACGCTAAAATATTGAGTATTATTATTCGTGGGGAAATTAAATCCGTGGGGATTTAAGAATCCATAGCGTATCAAAAGAATTATATATCACTTTTCATTATTAATTTAAACTTATTATTATGGAATCGTTTACGAACGCAAAAACTAGTAATAACAACATGGCACAATCAACTAGTAATGATTGGAAAGCTAAATTGAAATCGTTTTTCACAACCAATAAGGATAACCCGCTTGCGAAAAATGAGATTGATTATTACCACCAATACATCTATTCTTCTAAAGTAGAACGAATACTTAAGAAGCGAAACAGATATAATCACTAGGTAATAACTATTTTATTAATCCGATAATTTGTTAGAGATTATCGAATTTTTAATAAACATCTTAGATAGCTTTACTATAATTAATAATAGCTTAACTAGTCAATTAAATAATAATTAATGGAAAAAGAATTGGGATGGAGACCTTTGAAAAGATTATATGGATTATTGGCACTCGACCGAAAAGATATAAGTTATATTTATTTATATGCCATTTTTGGAGGAATAATAACACTGAGTTTACCATTAGGTGTACAAGCAATTATTGGGCTAATTGCGGGCGGAGCTATGTCTAATTCCTTATACATTTTGGTGGGAATTGTGACGCTTGGAACGGCACTTACAGGAATTTTGAAGTTGATGCAATTGGTGGTAGCGGAAACTTTACAACGGCGTATTTTTGTTCGTTCTGCTTTTGAATTTTCTTTGCGATTACCTCAAATTCGCTTAGAAAGCGTACAAAATGCTTATCCGCCAGAATTGGTTAACCGATTCTTTGATACATTGACGATACAGAAAGGAATGCCAAAGTTGTTGATGGATTTTTCCACGGCTGTTTTAAATATCGTTTTCGGCTTAATTTTGATTGCTTTTTACCATGCCTTTTTTGCCTTTTTTGGTATTTTTTTATTAGCCATTGTTTGCTTAATATTTTGGTTTACAGCAGCGGGCGGCTTACAAACGAGTCTAAAAGAAAGTAAATACAAATATG
>JBGCFJ010001019.1:0-2816 GCA_045106885.1 Saprospiraceae bacterium | reverse complement strand
TAGCAGCTGCCCCATTCGCTTCACTATCGAGCACCGCACAATTATCTAAGACAACAGTAGCTCCGCCACTAATATGCATACCACCACCACTAACGTCGGCACTACCTCTCGTGATAGACATGGACATCAGAGTTACAACTGCACCGTTCGAAATGGCAAAAACTCGGTTATTGTCATTAGCATCAATGATGGTATTAGCTTTACCATTACCCATGATGGTTAGTGATTTATCAATCGTTATTTCACTAGTAACAGTAATACGTAAACCATCCAATACCGTTAAAAAAGTAATAGTATCACCTGCACTGGCAGAAGCGACTACATCTCTAAGCGAACCTATACCTAGGTCTCCTCCAAGCGTTACAGGAATGATAGTCGCTTTCGCTGAAAAGGTACTCATCAAAAAGATAAGTAATGTAAATAAAGTTGGTGTAAAAAAATTTCGACGCATAATTAATTTTTTTTCTAAACCTTAAAATTTTAAGATTCTAGAAGGGTCACTAAATAATATTTGACTAAATAAATTGGGAAAAACGATTTTATTATTAAGTACTTTTAAAATGTAATAATTAGCTAATATTGGAATTAAACATAGTCATAAATAACTCACTATCAATATTTTAATATCATTTCAAAACATAGGTTTTAATGTCAATCAGAAGTGAAAATTTAGGATAATCTTATTGATATTTTCCTAAAACGGCTGACTCTTTAAGTTGTTCAATCCTTCGTTTTTATACTTACTATTCGATATCCATTACTAGACTTTTCTCGTAAAAACAAATATTTTTTAAAATCCAGTGAACATAATAAACAGTCATCCTTTATAGGATTATCAATGCCTTGCCTCATTAAAAAACAAGATTTCTAATAAAAAATATTTTTTATTAGAAAATCCAAACCATTGAATTGAACCGTATCTATAACAGATTGGGTCTTTTAGGACACTTATCAAAAAACGGTCAATCTCTCATAAGCATTTAGCAACACATATTTTTTTCAGAAAAAATTTAAAGCAGCAATCGTTCTACTTTGACCTGAAATAATATTGTTATACACGCAGAATATCCATTAAATCTATACTATTAAAATTTACTATCATGAAATCTAATTACTTAACTTCTTCTTGCTTTGCTCTCTTAGTGACTATGCTCTTTTTCACGGCTTGTCAAGAAGTAACAACATCTAATGAAGTACTAAAAGCATCCTTAGGAACGACTAATGCTTATCCAGAATTATTAGACCGTTCGGAGGCTATTCAAAATGGAAAAGAATGGGATTTGGTACAAAACCAATATTCTGATGCACTGAACGCATTGAGAAAAAAATCTACCGATCACGAGGCAGCAATCAAGATGGTACAAGTTTTCATCAACGAGGCACGAGTGACAGGCGAGCATGGACATTATTACCCTGCTGCACTAAAAGTAATCGATGGTGTATTAGCGACTAAGCCAGAATCTGAAGACATTCAATTTCAAGCAAAATCACTTCAAGCATCTGTTTTACTCTCTCAACACGAATTCGAAAAAGCCTTAAAAGCAGCGCAAGAAGGCGCTCAGCTATATAGTTACAATGCTGGCATTCATGGTAGTCTTACTGATGCTTATGTGGAATTAGGAGATTACAAAAAAGCAGTAGCAACTGCTGATAAAATGATGAATATTCGACCAGATTTACGATCTTACTCTAGAATTTCTTACCTAAGAGAAATCTATGGTGATATAGATGGTGCAATAGAGGCAATGAAGTTAGCCGTTACAGCAGGATACCCAGGATACGAACAAACTGCTTGGGCAAGGTTAACCTTAGGGAATTTATACGAAAGCCAAGGGAACTTAGATGCCGCAGAAGGAACCTACAAGACCATTTTACAAAATAGACCTAATTATTCTTTTGCTATAGCGGCCTTAGCTGGAGTGGCAGAAAAGAGGGGAGATTTAGTAAAAGCAGAAAAATTATTAAAGGAGGCTTGTGCTATTATTCCAGAATTTGGATTTTTTGTACAACTAGCAGCCTTATACCAAGCAACTGATAGACAAGCAAAAGCTGACGAATTAATCAAGGAAATATGGGTAATGCTCCAAGACGATGTAGATTCTGGACATAATATGAATATGGAATATTGCCAGATTTACTTAGATCTAATAGGGGATTATGATAAAGCATTGACTTACGCCTTAAAAGAATACGAAAAGCGACCAGAAAATATTGATGTCAATAAGTTAGTAGCGATCGCTTATTACAAAAAAGGAGATTATGCTAATGCTCAAGAGCACGTTGAAAAAGCAGGGGTAACGAACTCTAAAAATGGTGAATTTCTATTAGTAAAAGGAATGACTGCTGAAAAATTGGGTAATGTAGCAGCGGGCAAAACGGCTGTAAAAACGGCTATGAAGAATAATCCTTACTTGTCTAATTGTCTGACTGAAGAATTGAAATAAGTAAAAACTAGTTATCAAATCTAATGATAAAACTGTTTTAATGTAACTATCATAAGGGCTTTGGGTGTTTCACCTAAAGCCTTTTGCTATTGCTAATAATTAGCTATTTTAGCCGATAAATCTATATGCTTATGCAATCACCATTACTCAATAACCTTCAGTATTTTCTTACGTTTGGAGGTATAATTTTAGCAACTATCCTCATTGCTTTTTTGATCAATCGCTTTTTTATTAAATCGATCCGTCGCTCTACTAAAGTATTAAAAAACGATCCAACCAATTACCAATTTGTTCGGCATGCCGCAGTTGGAATTATCTACTTATTTGGGTTTAGCTTGGCCATATACACTATACCCAGTTTAAGGACATTGG
>JBGCFJ010001018.1:0-2706 GCA_045106885.1 Saprospiraceae bacterium | reverse complement strand
GAAAAAATAACCTCCCTGAAATTTTAATCTAATTATGAGTTGGTACTTAAGTACCAACACACAATTACTATTAACTTTCAGCGGATTTTGGTATCCAGCAACTCACTCGTTTCACGGTTCAGTTCAGTAAGTTTTGAATGACTATTTTAAGCTTTCACCATCCGTTGTCGCAATAAATGGTCGGCCATTACCAATGCTGCCATTGCCTCTACAATCGGCACTGCCCTAGGCAATACACAAGGGTCATGCCTCCCCTTCCCTACTACCTTCGCCGCTTCGCCTTGCATATTGACAGATTCTTGTGATTCTACAATCGTTGCAACGGGTTTAAAAGCAACTCTAAAATAAATATCCATTCCATTAGAAATGCCTCCTTGGATACCGCCTGAATAATTTGTTTTTGTTTTGATAACCCCATTTTCATTATAAAAACGGTCATTATGTTCAGACCCTCTCATCGCAACTCCATCAAAACCAGAACCATATTCAAACCCCTTACAAGCATTAATACTCAACATTGCTTTGGCTAAGTCTGCATGTAGTTTATCAAAGGCGGGTTCTCCCAAGCCTGTTGGACTTCCTTGTACCACTGCCGTTACGACCCCTCCAATCGTATCACCTGCTTTTCGGACCTCTTTGATTAAATCAATCATCTCTTCTGCCACTGCTAAATCTGGGCAACGAACAGGTGTTTTTTCAGTATTATTAAAATCTAAATTTTGATACGGTTGGTTTACTTTGATATTTCCGACTTGGCTTACATAACCATTTACCGTAATTCCTTGTGATTGCAGGAATAATTTAGCTACTGCCCCTGCCGCTACTCGCGCTGACGTTTCTCTCGCAGAAGAACGACCTCCACCTCGATAATCTCTCAGGCCATATTTTTCTTGATAAGTAAAATCTGCGTGAGAAGGTCGATATTTATCAGCGATATGACTATAATCTTTAGATTTTTGGTCCTTATTCATGATAATCATGCCGATTGGAGTACCTGTCGCTTTTCCTTCAAAAATACCAGATAGAATTTGAGCTACGTCCGGTTCTTTTCGCTGGGTAACAATTTTTGATTGTCCTGGTCTTCTTCGAGCCAATTCACTTTGTATGAAGGCTTCATCTATCGGTAAACCTGCTGGACACCCGTCAATGATTACGCCTAAACCCTTTCCATGTGATTCGCCGAAAGTGCTAATTTTAAATGCTTTTCCAAAAGTATTTCCTGCCAAAATTAGTTGATTGGTTGATTAGTAATTAGTTGATTGGTTGGTTAGTGCTATTAGTTTGAGCGCACAAAAGTATAATAAATTTGTCCGAAAAGATGATGGAATGATGGTAATTTTGGAGATAATAGAATAGATATTGTAGAATGGATAGCTATGTCCTAAATGAGAAAAGCCGATTGATATCAATCAATCGGCTTTTCTATTAGCCTGATGAGTTTAGTCTACAGTTGTTCTTAAAGATATTGGTCCTATTAAAATGAAGCTTATTAAGAAATAAAATTACTAAAAATTGCCATTAAAATGACTATTTTTTTTCACACCTCTTAAAAAATTTACTATTTTAAGTAAGGACGCCTTTGGAACTGTATTCCTTTCACCCTGAGCTAATGTTTCTATGAGAATTGACGCAAAAGTTCAGAAACTCGTTACCTTTACGCTCCGCTAAATTGGTTGACTCATAAAATAAAATTTAGTTAAGAAATCGTTTTACAAATTTTGATTAAAATATTGTTTGATATTTCTTTTGAATTAAGTAAAATGTAAATTAAATATTGAATGCTACTTTTAAAATTAAAAAATTAATAGTACAAAAAGCGATAGGTACTCTAATAAAATTATACAGCTTTTTGCTTAATACCAAAGGTGAGCTTATTAACAAACCAATTAATTATTAACAAAAACAAGTAAAGGTTAAAAGCATTTATTATCAATAAACCACAACCAATTACTTTTATAACTCCCAATAGAAAGCACTTCCTTGCATAAAAACTCAAAAATAAATCAGTCAATTAGATTTAAAAAATCCATTTCAGAGAAAAGATGACTGCCAAGTGTTAAATAAAAATCATATAAAACGATTTCAATTAGCTTTGCTCGCCCGAGAAAACACTTCCTATAACCTACTTACATTTTACTTTTCAAACAACTAAAATCAAAGTTGATAAAACGTTTTTAATTATCTTCTTTGTATTAACACAAATATATAGTTTAATTTTGAATAAACAAATTTTTTCAAAATTATTTTAATTATTATTTGATTTTAAAACCACAATATATTAAACAATATCCTAATTACAAAATATTAACGTTTGCCACAAAACTATCAAATACAAAACCCGTTCCCATATCTGATTACAAGGACTAACATTTTTGCCTATTACAATCTCAAGGGTTTTCTTATAAAATTATTTTCACCAATTTTTAAGCGAATTAGCACAGAGGAAAAGCGACTAAATATTAAACTAGTCTCAATAATGATATTTTATATCCTAAAAACTATGGGTTATTCCCTTTTGAAAATTGAAAATTATAAATTGAAAATTGAAAATTATCAAAAAGGGCGTCTTTCCATTTTTATAAGAAACCCCTTTTACAATCTCCCCTTCTAGTGGTTCAAGACATAAATCCTTGACAGGTTAAATCGGCGTCTTTTTCCGTTAGCATCCCATCCGCTGTGCGGTTCACAAACGGTGTTTGCTCATGT